>CAZMUE010000100.1:0-1525 GCA_964569725.1 uncultured Gammaproteobacteria bacterium | reverse complement strand
CTGCCCCGTTGGCGCTGCTAGGGCTAAGGCTAAATCAGTGGAAAGTCCGGTAATTTTAGAAAGCTTCGTGCCCAAAGAAACTTCTAGCGCGTATTGGGTTACTGCTGGCCCCATATTGATCTCAGCCACTCTGGCATTAATGCCAAAAGAATCTAGGGTTTTTTCAATCGTGGCGGCGTTAGCACGGACATCGCCTCGATCTGCTTCCTGACCAACAAAATCTTCCAAAAGAGACATCGGCGGGTAATTCCAAACCTTAGCCGAACCTGTCGGTAAATTAGAAAGCAATTTGTCTTCCAGTTCGACCTCAGGCTTGTCTATGGAAAAGCCAGACGGCAGATTAGGAGAAGTTTGTTGCTCCGTTGTCGCCGAAACTGGCCTCTGCTCTTTAATAATAATATCTTTCGCTGGTTTTTCTTCCCTCTTTTTCCTAAAAATATATTGAGAAGCGGTTTTAAAAATAGTCAGCAAAAAAGAAATCAATTGGTCTAGAGAGGTGTTAAACATTACTACAATCCCGATTAAGACACCGCCCAAAAAAATTAAAAAGGCTCCTGGACTGGTAATTAAAAAGGAAACCTCCCGCCAAAACATTTGCCCAACAGCGCCGAGATTGAAAAGACCCAAAAAAGAAAGATGAAAGAGAAAAGCTCCAATCAAAACATTGAGCTCTTTGAAAGGAACCTTAAAACGACTAAACATCAAACCCGCCAATGCCAAGAGGAAAGGAACGAATAGGGCGGCAAACCCAAATTGTTCGGTTAGTAAATTGTTAATTGAAATTAAAAAGGCTCCTTGTTTAAGGAAAGAAAACAGCACCAGAGCCGCAGCGGCAAAAAACACAATATTGACGATTGAAAAAATGGTGCTTTTTTTAAGACCCACAGAAAAATCAGCTATAGTTTTTTTCTTTTTCCTTCTTCTCCCCATACGATCTATTCTAGCAAAAACTAATAAACACTAATGAAATCTTTCAAGTTGTCTTGATTAATATTGATCGTCCTCATTTTTGCCTCTACGATTAATCTTGCCGCCTTACGGCAAATCGTTTCAATGCTTCGTTTTAAACTCCTTACCCCAGAGTCAAAACCCAAAGGCCGAATCAGCTTTGACCAACAATCAGAGGCAATAGTTAGATCTCCCTCTTTAAGGCCAAAGGCCTTGATTACCTTCGGCAAAATATAATCTCTGGCAATAACCAGTTTTTCTTCATCATTATAAGCAGGCATCTGAATTATTTCCAGTCTATCTAGAACCGCTGTGGCAATTCTCTTGGTATTGTTGGCCGTAGCAATAAACAAGGCATCAGAAAGGTCAATCGGATAATCAATATAATGATCAATAAAACGACTATTTTGCTCTGGATCAAGAATCTCCACCAGAACCCCCATAATCGTGTTCAAGGCATCATCGCTCACCCGATCAATCTCGTCTAAAAGAATAACGGGATTTCTCACTCCGCAATTAACCAATCCTTTAATAATCTGGCCCGGCTCTGCCTCGGAATGACTCTTGCTCTTTCCTC
>CAZMUE010000099.1:0-1630 GCA_964569725.1 uncultured Gammaproteobacteria bacterium | reverse complement strand
CCGACTCCAACGAATACTCCTCCTGAGAATACGCCTACACCATCGCCATCTGCGACACCGACACCTGTTGCGACGCCGACATCTGCTGTTTCTAAACCGAGCATTAATTTCAGCTGCCCTTCCTCGGTGGTTAAGCTTGGCGATGCTTTTGAAGTAAACTTTCAAGCGAGCAATTTAGAGATTAGAAAAGAATATTATGTAAAAGCCAGAATGGGGATTGAAGAATCGAGTTTAGACAAAGGAGAAACTGAAAATAATAATGATTGGTATGGGGACAGGAGCGCTTGGAATAATTTTCCTAAGATTACCAGTGATAGCATTGGCGGTTATTCTGGATTAGTTAAGGCAAGAGTTAAAGATAGCGAGACGGCCGGGAATTACTTTTTAAGGATTAGATTAGCCAAGGTTAGCGACACAGATGACAAGATTGATAGTGGTAATTGTATTTTTTCTGCCGAAGTCAAAGAAGCCGTTTCCACAGCAACGCCAACGAATACGCCTACTCTGAAGGAAACACCTACTCCAAGCCTGATAAAGACGCCAACGCCAACGCCGACAATCATGGAGGAACAGCTAATAGCTACGGAATCTAGCGAGGCCTCGGGATTGGTCTTGGGAGAGTTGATAGGAGCAGGTCCAGTTACCGAAACTCCGGAATCAGAAAAAAAAGAAAGATCTTTTAGCCCGAGGGCAGTCTCTTTTGCCTTTGTTATTATTGGGTTGGGGTTAGTCGGCGGAGCTGGTTATTGGGCTGACAAACAAGGAATCCTTAAGGAATTTTTTAAGAAAGAAAATGAACTTTAAACAAATAAAGCAGAAAATGCCTCTTTGGTTTCCGGTTCTGGGTTGGATGCTTTTTATTTTCTGGTTATCTTCTTTGCCCTCGCCGCAACCGACCAAAACCATTCTTTGGGATTGGGTTATTCATAAACTAGGCCACCTTTTTGTTTATGCGGTTCTTTTTGTTCTTTGTTTTCGGGGTAGCAAAAATATTAAAATCTCTTTCCTGATCTGTCTTCTCTATGCCCTTTCTGATGAGTTTCACCAATCATTTGTCCCTACCAGAACAGCTTCTTTTTGGGATGTTTTAATTGATGCCCTAGGAGTAGCAATCGGTCTTTACTGCTTGAACAAAACTAAGATTATGCTTAAAATGAATCAGTCATGAATTTTTTCATCCCGACAGAAAGAAATCATTACCGGGCTAAAGTTCTTCAGCCCTCTTTTTTATTCTTCTCGGTTTTTGCCTTTCTCCTTTTCCAGAGTGTTCTTGGCTTCATTGCTGTTGCCAGGCCTGGGGTTTTAGGTTATTCATCGGAGATTACGCCAGAGAAGATTGTTAACCTGACTAATTTGAAAAGGCAAGAAGCTGGTTTAGCGCCCCTGAAGCTTAACCCGGTTTTGAGCGAGGCTGCCACCAGAAAGGCTGGTGATATGTTTGCTTTTAATTACTGGGCTCATACTTCTCCTTCGGGGAGAACACCCTGGACATTTTTTAAGGAGGCGGGTTATCAGTATCTTGTTGGCGGGGAAAATTGAGTCAAAGATTTCTATTCATCTGATGGAGCGGTAGACGCTTGGATGAAGTCGCCGGCTTCGAGTGTATTAAGATGTTTGGTTGTCTTTCCGA
>CAZMUE010000098.1:0-1804 GCA_964569725.1 uncultured Gammaproteobacteria bacterium | reverse complement strand
CAATGTTAATCGCCCCAGCCCGAGCCCGGCGCAAATCTTTATCAGAACCATCAACTAAAGCCTGGGTTGAGGTGTAGGCGTGGACTGTCGTCATCAAGCATTCTTCAAAACCAAACTCCTGATCAACTAGCTTAATTACGGGAGCCACACAATTAGTCGTGCAAGAACCATTGCTGATTAATTTTTCTCCTTTATACCTTTTCTCATTAACGCCGATAATAAAAACAGGAATAGTTTCGTCTTTAGGCGGGGTTGAAATAATCACTTTCTTAGCCTTACCTTTTAAATGCGCCTCAGCTTTCTTATCAGTAAAAGCGCCCGTGCATTCCAAGACCACATCCACCTCATAATTTTTCCAGGGGATTTTGCCTGGATCTCTTTCAGCCAAAACCGGAATTCTATAATTGCCAACTTGAATCTGGCCGATCTCTTTGCCCTTTTTAGGCTCAAGACCCTCTACCTTGGCTGGAAAACGACCATAAACAGAATCATATTTTAAAAGGTGCGCCCAGCCAAAAACATCCATTGATCCAGAAGTATTAATCGCCACCAATTCAATTTCGTCTTTATACTCGTCCCACCAGGCTCTGACAGTAACCCTGCCAATACGGCCAAAGCCACTAATAGCCACTCTGGTCTTTTTGCTCATTTCTAAATACAGATTACATCTAAAATAATCTTGGTGTCAACTTGGCTCGCAGCTGTTTCCTAATCTTATGATAAGCGGTCCAGCGCCCCATCAGGGCAAACATTTTCAGCTCTGTTTCGAAATTAGTAACTGAAATCTCTTGATTTCCCAAGATAATCTTTGTTTTTTCCTCGGCTGAAGCATTAAAAACCTGGCTCCATTTGCTTTTGCCATCTTTGATCTGCCATTCACCCATAACCTCAACTGGTATCCCCTCAATCTCGAATTTACCGAAATAGGATTTGAATTTCTCTGTCTCGCTAAAAGCGACTTTTGAGATTAAGTATTCTTTGAAAAGTTGATTGCATTCCAAAGCAACTTCCTTGTCGCAAAGAATATCCAAATCAGCAACATGCATCTCTAGACCCTGCAAAACCAAACTAGCGGTGCCTCGAATCGCATATTGAGATTGGCCTAACCTTTCTGCAATTAATTTCAAGGCCTTTTTCTGTTTATCTGTCATCTTTCTTTAGATATGCTCTCGGAACAATTCTCTCCAATCTGGAAAAAACAGCTGCGTCAATCCTGGCAAACCCCGCAGCCTCTCCAGTTAGCTCAGTAATTGATTCTGGCTGTCCCACTCTTAGACTATAGCCTCGCAAGAGATTTAAGCCACGGAATCTTCCATAATCAACTACTCCCGGAATCTCTACGGCTACCGGTACTAGAGAAACTTTCTCTAAAGGGATCGTTTTCCTACCAGCAGCTAGAAGCGTTCCAATAGGCCTAACTTCAAAAGATCCTTCTAAATGTGCCTCGCGAGTTCCTTGCGGGGTTAAGCAAACAATTCCTCCTTCAGCCAAAACCCCACTAGCGCAACTTAACTATTCGCTAACGCCATAATTAAGCGGCAAACCACCATTCCCTCCTGTCTCCATGGTCCGTTGAGTCACGATTGGCTTAGTCTCAATGTCAAAAGCGTCAGCTAACCAGCCAATCGCTGGTCCACGCTGGTGGAGAGCAACTGGAGCCAAAACCCTTTTTTCTTCTAAAGGACTTTCTCTGCGCCTAATCAAAAGGGCGATTAAAGCTGGATCCCTCGTCGTCGGGTGAGCATAGGCCACTATTAAAGGAGATCCCTCTAGGCACTTTCGTTCCGCGGCCAACCAATTGTCT
>CAZMUE010000097.1:0-2071 GCA_964569725.1 uncultured Gammaproteobacteria bacterium | reverse complement strand
CCCGGTCTTAGCTAACAATTCTTTGGCTTTTTTGACCTCTTCTTCTAACTTTTCCTTATCATCTTTGGCCATTTTCTCACCAAGATCAGTAATTAATTTATTGGCTGTGAAGATCAAATTATCTAGATTATTCCTCGCCCCGATCTTCTCTTTCTTCTCTGTATCCTCTTGGGCATGCTCCTCTGCTTCTTTCTTCATCTTTTCCACTTCCGTCTCGTCTAAGTTGGTAGCATTCTTGATAGTGATTTTCTGTTCTTTGCCAGTAGCCTTATCCTGAGCAGAGACATTTAAAATGCCATTAGAGTCAATATCAAAAGCTACCTCTATCTGGGGAATCCCTCTCGGCGCCGGAGGAATTCCATCAAGAATAAACCTGCCCAAAGATTTATTATCTTGGGCCATGGGTCTTTCTCCCTGAAGAACATTAATCTCTACCTGAGTCTGATTATCAGCCGCAGTAGAAAAGACCTGTGACTTTTTCGTCGGCACTGTTGTATTCCTAGGAATTATTGGCGTTGAAACTTCACCCAAAGTTTCAATGCCTAAAGTCAGCGGAGTCACATCCAAAAGCAAAATATCGCTAACTTCTCCAGCTAGGACCGCTCCCTGAATAGCTGCTCCAAGACCAACCACTTCATCAGGGTTAACAGATTTGTTGGGCTCTTTGCCAAAATAATCTTTTACCAGGGCCTGAATCTTGGGCATTCTGGTTTGCCCACCAACTAAAATCACCTCATCAATGTCACTAGGCTTTAATTTAGCATCAGCCAGACATTTTTTGGTTGGTTCAAGAGTTTTCTGAATTAAATCGTCGACCATCTGTTCGAGCTGAGACCTGGTTAGAGTCTTCTCTAGGTGAACCGGCTCTTTATCCCTTTGAGTAATAAAAGGCAGATTAATCTGGGTTTCTTGAGAAGTGGAAAGTTCAATCTTAGCTTTTTCCGCTGCCTCTTTAACTCTCTGCATCGCCTGAGCATCTTTAGTTAGATCAACCCCCTGTTCTTTTTTAAATCCTTCAAGCAACCACTCAATGATCTTATGATCAAAATCGTCGCCGCCTAAGAAAGTATCTCCATTAGTCGCCTTAACCTCGAAAACGCCATCGCCCAGTTCTAGAACAGAAATATCAAAGGTTCCACCGCCCAAGTCGTAGATGGCAATCTTCTCATTTTTCTTTTTGTCTAAGCCATAAGCTAAGGAAGAGGCTGTCGGTTCATTAATGATTCTTACTACTTCCAAACCAGCAATCTCCCCGGCCTGTTTAGTCGCTTGTCTTTGCGAATCATCAAAATAGGCTGGAACCGTAATCACTGCCTTCTGAACTTTTTCACCCAGATAGGCCTCGGCATCGGCCTTAGCTTTTTGTAAGATTTTTGCAGAAATTTCCTGTGGCGTATAAACTTTTCCTTCTATTTCCACGCAAGCCATTCCATCCTTGCCAGAGACAATTTTGTAAGGAACCATTTTCATGGTTTTCTTAACTTCAGAGTCGCTGAACCTTCTTCCCATTAAGCGTTTAATTGAATAAACCGTTTTCTCTGGATTAAGAATCATTTGCCTTTTGGCAGTATCGCCGACCAATCCTTTAGCTGGCTCAACCACTGAAGGGATCAAATTTCTTCCCTCTGCTGAAGGAATGACCTTTGATTTTCCTGCCTCAACAATAGCAACACAAGAATTAGTTGTTCCTAAATCAATACCGATTATTTTATTCATCTAGTTTCTCCTTAATTAACTAGTAATTTAATTTTAGTCCCTGCCAACTTTCACTTTGGCAGAACGAATCACTCTCCCGTTTAAAAAATAACCTTTTAAAATCACTTCGGCAACCTTATCTTTTTTCCCCTTAATAACCTCAACGCAATCCATCGTCATGGGATCAAAAGTTTTGTCAATAACGTCTATTTCCTCCAGACCTTCACTTTTGAAAACTTCTCTTAACTGGTCTATGGCCAAGCTTAAACCTTTATCTTTTAAATGCCGCTCCGCTCTCTCTAGATCATCCAGCACTGGCAAAAGTTTTTCTATTAACATCGCCGACGCGGTCGCGCACATCTCGCTTCTGGCCGCG
>CAZMUE010000096.1:0-2228 GCA_964569725.1 uncultured Gammaproteobacteria bacterium | reverse complement strand
AGAAAAAGACTCTTCCTGAATCTCATCTTGCCCTCTACTCTCACTTTCTTCGCCACCCTTTTTTCCCTCCGCCGTCTCCCTTTCCTTTTCTTCAGCCTTTCTTGGTCTTGGCTCTTGAGCTACTGCCGACATCGATTGTTCTATCTTAAAAACTTCGCTGGCAACCACAGAGGTCAAGATTCGGAAAGATTCCTCCAAGGAATAGGTTTTGATTTCAGGAAAATGAACAAAAAGACTCTTGCCCTGATCGTTAATTCCGGTCCAAGAATAATTAAGTAAAGTGTCTTCTGTCTCAGGATCTATTTTCCCCCAAGCAACCACTTGCGGAGGCAAGGGCGAACCTGTTTCTAGTCCCAAGAGACCGGTTTCTAAATTCTTTGGGGCGAGGTATTCGCCATTTTCCAAGCGAATTCTTTTCTTGATTTTTCCTAACTCAACCAAAGAGAAACAAAGCGATTTGAAACCCAGATGAAGAATGATCATGCTCGGAGGCGTTCCCTGCTGTTTTTTGCAAAAGTGGACCATCGCCTCATCTGAAACGACAAAACCTCGTGGCTCAAACTCGAATTTCTGAGCGGTTTTCCTCAGAATATCTAATTTTGTTCCGATAATCTCACCCCTGGAATCAAGCCAGAAAAAGGGAAGCACAAAAACGGCCCGATTAATATTTCTATCCGTCGGCAAGCTCGCCCTAACCAGGGCGTCTCCCAGACAAGCGTCTAGGCTGATCACTAGATCTTCTTCTTTTTCGCCATCCCACTCTTTAAACTGACTCAAACCCAAGATATTGCTACTATCCTCTTTGAGATCAACAATAGCAACTCCCACTTCTTTTTCGCCGATCAAAATCAACCAAAAAGCATTACTCCCCTTCTCAGGAGACTGTTCTAATAGGCTCCGACCTAGTTTCATTTATTTTCCTGTCTTCATTATAGACGTTAAAAAATCGGCTTTGCAAGCTGAATCTGGAAAGAGAAAAGAATTTACTTATTTTTGAAGAAAAAACGCTTTTTCTTTGCTTGGGGCTGAATTTCTGCAGTAATCGATTCTTGCTTTAATTCTTGATCCAAAAAAGAACTTTCTTCCAATGCCTGCTTGACTTCTGTTTTAATGCATTCAGTCTTCTGCTTAACTTCTTTTCCCAGGCTAAGAGCAAACTTTCTGATCAACTTCTTGATCTTCTTCTTCTCCTCTCTGTCCAAAGAAGAACCAACGAGGGAACCCGCCAAGGTTCCGAGAATAAAACCAGCCAAAAAACGATTACTCTTCTTCATTTTCTGACTCCTCTTTATCCTTAAAAACCCAATTTAGAAGTGATAGCCCCTTTTTCGCGCCTTGCCAAAAGTCAGAAAAAGTAGCAATTGGTTGCGCCACTGCGTCAATCATTGCTTCTGCTTCACTAATAATTTTATTGACCCTTTTCAAAGAATGGCGCAATTCTTTAAGGATTAAAATAATCCAAACGCCAATAATGATAAAAACCAAAGTAAGAGAAATAATACTTAAGGTCAGAACTAATTGCGTTGATCCTTGCATAATTATTTTCAATCTAACACTATTGAATAAATGCTGTCAATGGGATTTTAGTTCTCTTCTCCGATTTTCTTGATAATCACGGTTTTTTTGCCATTAACTCCTTCTGCCTCAATCATGATCTCCTCAAGGTTGTCACTGGCTTTTATCTCCTCTCTAAAGCTTCCCTCCTGATCAACCAAAATCTTTTTTCCGTTAACAGAAACCACTGCATCAATATCTGTTTCGCCCTCAACAATAATCTCCTCTGCGATTCGATTTCGATCCAGCCTCACCTCCAAGAGAGGGGATTTATTGAAAAGCAAGTATTGCCTGAGCAAGTAACCCAAAAAGAGCAGGGAGATAAGAACAAAAATTAGGAGATTGGTTAACTTGGGGTTCCAGAAAAATCTAGAGTTTTTTACGACAGCAGAATTTTCTTTCTTGCCGGCATCTCTTTTAAAAATGGAGGCAATTAATTTCCCGTCTAATCCCAGGAATTTCGCGTAATCCTGAAGATAAAGCAAAGGGTAGGGGTCTGCCGGCAGAGAGCGATAATCGTCCTTTTCTATCGCCTCAACCACATTTAGAGGAATGCAGGTTTCTTGAGAAACCGTTTTTGAGGAGATTTTTTTCTTAATCCTCTCGTCGCGAAGAATTGTTCCTGCTGTTTTCATGATAAAACTATTTTTCGTAAGAAGAAACTAAAACATCAC
>CAZMUE010000095.1:0-2295 GCA_964569725.1 uncultured Gammaproteobacteria bacterium | reverse complement strand
TCCTCCTTCACCAGCCACCGTTGATAAACTTAACTCATAGCTTCTGAAGTCACCCTCTGTAGCCCTAACGCTCCACCGCGAGGCCACTGGGGCAGCTCCTCCTTCTTTACAGGGGTTCACTGTAATTACTTTTTGGTCTGCGCCGCAAGGGGAAATAATAGGCAAGATTTCGTTTTCTCCGGCAGCTCCTTTTCTTAATTCTTGGGTGTAACGAATGGCAAATGGAATCACTGTTAAGGCAATCAAAAGAATGAAGACGGGTAAAAGCTTAGTAAAAAACTTCATTAAAAACAGTCTAATCAATCTCGAATCATCAGTCAAGCAGATTGTTGAAAATTAGAGTATTCTATGAAAGGCTTTTGCTCAAGCATTTTTTCTACCAAACCAATCGTCTGCCCTGCTAACCATTTAACTTTGAAAAAACGGTTCATATCTTCTGGTTTGTGGCAATCGCTACCACCACTAGCAAGAAGGCCATATTTCTCCAAAAGCTTTTTAATTTGGGATTGTTCATAGCGCAAGGCAGCTCCTTCACCCAGGTCAACTCGATAAAGATCATAAACAATCTCTGCGCCATCAATTCTTTTTGCCTTACAAATCTTGTCTACGATTTCCAAAGGAAAACTATCTTTGCATTCAGACCAATGAGCTAGGATTGCTAGCCCACCAGCATTACGGATTAGGGCCACGCTTTCATCAAAATCAAGATTAACTTTCTTGCCCGGAGCATTAATCCCTTTGAAAAAGGCTTTAGCCCCGAGAAAAAGCTCGTAAAGAGGCTGCCGAAAGGGATTTTCTGGTTCAATGGCCATGCTCTTAACAATTACTTCGTATTTTTCTTTGGCTCGTTTTTGCTTTTTCGCCTTTTGCTTAACTTTTTCTATAAATTCCTTGACAATCTTGACGTTTCCCTCTTTTTTTAAAATGGCCGCGACCAAATGGGGCTTTTGGATTGTCTTGCCAGTCACTTCTTTTAAGCAATCTGCTGCTGTTATTTTAAAGCCCAGATGATTAAGATTTTTCACGGTCAACCGCATCTTTATCAAATCATTTTCAACTATTTCCCGACCATGATTGATTAATTTTTTATTCTCCGGATCAATGAACAGACCGACAATATGAAGATTAGAAATGGAGATGAAATTTAGCTCTTGCGGAGCATCGGCTGTTAGCTCTACCCCCAGTAACCACTTAACAGGATGGCTTTTAAGCCTGCTGAGCCTTTTCATTTCTTCTTTTTCAGGAACTAGATCGTGATCAGTGAAAGCAACTGCTGAAACATTATTTTTTAGGGCCAGATCCAGTACTTGTTTATAATTCATCACTCCGTCAGAAAGCCTGGTGTGAACATGGAGATCCTGATACATAAGCAATATTTTAACATTAAAATCTTTACAATTAATCTTTGAGGTCGCCTGGAAACGCTTGCATTTTGTTTCTACGTCTTTTAAAATTTAGATTATGAGTGAAACACCAGTAGAAGCCGCCCATTCCCAAGATATTGATTCCCGCTTAAGAGCAGCTAAAAATCGTCTTTTCGGTTTACACCCCAGCTTTAGCACTCCATACGTCAATCTAGCTGATCAACAAACATTAAGGGCTTCGTTAACAGAAATTATCAGCCTGGGGCTAAATCAACTCAGGGATAAACAACAACAGTCTAAAGCTCCAATCACTCAGATGAACCAGGCCTTTCCGGGCAAAACTAAAAAAGCCTCTCCTTTTGACTTTGCCCCTGAGATTGACAAACACGAAAGAGCCTTGGCTGTTTTAGAAGGAAAAGGAAGATGTTCGGATGCTTTGATAACAATCGTTAGAGAAATTGCCGACCAAACGGCCCAAGAAGCTTTAGAAATGCATCAATCCTCCATGGCTGGCCTTCCCAGGAAAGGTTTTCTCGGCCTTGGCGGAGTAGACGAAAGTGCCAGAATACAAGAACTAAGATGGTATCAGGATAGAACAGAGCGCATTAGAGAAGTTCTGCGTCTTACTGAAGAAAAAGCTCCCCAGTGGGCAGAAGAACCTATGCAAACTCCTCCTCCTAATCCTTCCCTAGGACAATCTTAAAGCAATGACCCTTGTAAAATAGTTCACAACCGTAGAAGTTGCTTCCTGGCGTTTAGAGGTGTTATAATATCCTATAAATTTATTAAGGAGGCGGCAATGACTGAAAGAAAATCTCAATGTAGCGGCCCCAAGATTATCTGGCAATTAACAAAGGGCGGCTGGGTCTCTTTGGGTGGTTCCTGCAGCCTAAGAGGGCAACGTACGGATATGCCGATTGTTAATCTGACC
>CAZMUE010000094.1:0-2338 GCA_964569725.1 uncultured Gammaproteobacteria bacterium | reverse complement strand
TGCCGGTCCCGACCAGACCGACAAGGCACAGAACCCCCAAAGAGGTATCGCTTTTGATATCTCTTTCCTGACGAAGCTTTAAAACCGCCACCAAATCAATAATTCTCTCTTTGATTTCTAAAAGCCCATAGTGGGTTTGATTCAACAATTCCTTTGTTGCGTTAGTGTCAAAAAAATCTTCACTAGTTTTCTGCCAAGGAATCTTAAGAAGCCAATTAAGGTACCGGAGAAGGCTCTGATGTCCAGAATAAAGCTCTTTGCCTTCCAAATAATCAAGACCGTCAACCTCTTCGCCTAAACTAATTCGTAAATCCTCGGGCAAAGAAGAGGTGCTAATTTTTTGCCGCAATTCATCGGCCAGCTTGTTCATCAAATTAATATTAGCACAAAAATAAACCTGGCATAAATTGCCTCACGACGCACCTAACAATAATCTCCTTCAGGTTCCTTCATGGTCTTTGACTACCATCAACCAGATAGCTCTAGGCTTTTGCGTTAAAGATAGAACAAAATTCCTCGGGAGACAGGAATTTGTTAATGTAGGGGGTTAATTCTAATCTCTCTTTTGATTAAAATAGCGTTTCGTTGCGTTAAGAATATTCTCTTTTCTCTCTAGTAAAAGGTTTTTTATGAAAAGACCCCTCTCTTCTGCCTCTATCTCCATCAAATGGCCTGTCGCGGAAAGAGTCTCTTCTTTTGGGGGCTGGAAATTTTTCTGTGGGCTCAAGATTAATTCTGCCCATCTCGTCAATTTCTCTAACCCTAACCTGAAGCTGCTGGCCAAGTTTAAGAATCTGCTTGGGGTCGTCAATGTAGCCGTCAGCTAATCTGGAAACATGGATTAAGCCTTCTTTGCCGGGCAAAACCTCAACAAAGGCGCCAAACGGTTGCAATCTTTTAACTGTCCCTTCGTAAATTTCGCCTGCCTCAACTTCTTTAGTCATTGTCTTAATTCTTTCCGCTGCTTTTCTGACCAGTTCTTCGTCCTCTCCGGAAATACTGACCGCACCATCATCTTCAATATCGATCTGGCAGCTGGTTTCTTCAATTAATTTTCTGATCATTTTCCCGCCTGGGCCGATCACTTCGCCAATCTTGTCCTGGTTGATTTTGACCACCAAAACCTTTGGCGCGTATTGGGAAACCTTCGCCCTTGACTCGGGAATGACCTTAGCCATTTGCTCGAGAATGAAAAGCCTAGCTTTTCTGGCTCTCGCAATTGTCTCTTTAATTATCTCCTGGGTAATTCCGTGAAGTTTAATATCCAACTGAACGGCAGTAATTCCTTTAGCTGTCCCGGCTACTTTAAAATCCATATCGCCATTAAAATCTTCCAATCCAATAATGTCGGTTAATAAAAGGTATTTCTTGCCGTTACTCACCATACCAATGGAGATACCCGCAACTGGATCAGAAATCGGCACCCCAGCATCCATCAAGGATAAGGTTGAACCGCAGGTGCTAGCCATTGAGGTAGATCCGTTTGAAGAAAGCACCTCTGAAACTACCCTAATCGTGTAGGGGAATTTCTCTTCATTGGGAATCACTGGCAACAGGGCTCTTTCTGCTAAGGCGCCATGGCCGGTTTCTCTTCTTGAGGGAGATCCCATTCTCCCCGTTTCGCCGACAGAATATGGCGGCATAGAGTAATGGTGAATATATCTTTTTTCTTCTTCGCCCTCAGGGCCCTCAATCAATTGTCGCAAGGATAAGGCTCCTAAAGTGGTGACCGTCAAAACCTGGGTCTCGCCTCTTTGGAAAATAGCTGAACCATGAGTCCTAGGCAAAAGACCGATCTGAAACTTCAGGGGTCTAATCTCATCTTCTTTTCGACCATCGGGTCTTTTTCCTTTTAAAATCTGGCTTCTTAAGGATTCTTTTAAAAGTTCTTCTATCGCCTTCTTAATCTCTAAAAAGGGTATTTCTCCGCCCAGCTCTAATTTCACTTCTTCCGCTATCTCCTCAATCAAAAGCGAGGAGTTCTCTTTCTCTAAAAGCTCTTTTGTTAATTCGTTAATTCTGTCGCCAATTGTCTTCTCAACTTTAGTTAGTATTTCTGGAGCTAAACTGGTTTCGCCAGCTTCTTGCTTTGGCCTACCCACTTCTTTGGCGAAGTCCTTAATAAAATCAACAATCTTCTTAATCTCGTCCGCGGCAAATTCTGTTGCCTTAACAAAATCTTCATCGGCCACTTGTTCTGCCCCAGCCTCAATCATGGTAATCCCCTCTTCCCCGCCGGCAATCACCAAATCAAGTTCTGAAAAAACCCTTTCTGCCTCAACCGGATTAATGACTAGAGTACCGTTCTTTTTGCCAACCCTAACGGCGCCGATTGGAC
>CAZMUE010000093.1:0-2434 GCA_964569725.1 uncultured Gammaproteobacteria bacterium | reverse complement strand
TTCCTTCAACTTTATTAAGCAGATTCTTTTTTGCTGGCATTAATTTCTCCTTTTTAATTTTCTTTAAATTAGATAGTTCATTTTATCATAAAGGGAAATCAGGGGCCTCAACGAAGAGAAGTCTCTTGGTCAGGCTCTGTTAAAAAGGCTGCCTCTCCTGGACCAGGCACAAAAACAGACAGCCTGTGTCTTGTCACGCCCACTTCAACTGCATGAGTAATTCCAGCTTCCCTAGCTTGTGCCAATCCCACTCCTATGGCTAAAACCACTGGCTTTTCTCTAAGGGTTCCGCAAGTTTCACAGCAAACAGCGAAAACCTTTTCTTTCGGAGCCACTCCTCGGCAAGTGGATTCCCCCTGAATTAGCCATGGAGTTATTTCTTTTTTCCTAATCATAGTAAATATTATACCAATGACTATGATCCTAATTCAAAGGCCTTAAGATGAACTCGTTTAGCTGCTTTATCGTCACAATTAAAATAATGGGCTTTAAAAGTATATTTGCAGGTCTTTTTTTGTTTATCCTCAAAGAGATCCGTGATTTCTAATTGCCAAAGATGCTCGCTGCCAATCCTTCTCCTATACTCTTCTACTAATTTTGCTGGATCTTGTTTTTCAGAGAAAGTAACGTTGGCGTCTAGATTAATGATTTGGCCGATTAGCTCATAAACCGCCTGACTTTCTTCTTTTTGGAATTCCAGCTTCCCTACTTTTTCAAGCTGCTTTAAAAGCTCATCAAGATCAATCTCTAGGATATTGTTGTTTATGGGTCGCCTCTCTTCAGCTGCGCCCAACCTGGTCAAAAAGGTTCTTGCATCTTTTTCTAGTTCTTGAGCGTCTTGGTTGTAAACACCCAAGGAATAGCTCTCTTTATATTCACCATTAAGCTCGTAGAAAATCTTGCCAATTTCAAAGAATTTTAAATCCGGCACTTTATATTTCTGCCATTGTTTTTTCTGTAACATCAGAGAAGAGACTATTGATTGTCGCAAGGCCGGATATTCACTGTTAACCGTGTTCTGGGCATAAAGCGGCTTGGCTCCTTCGGGAAGATTTTCTGCTTTAAACAAATATTTCTCCTGAATTAAGGGCCAGGAGCGGATCTCGTCATAGCCCAACTCTGCTAAGAGCCGGCGGGCCCTTTCCATCAGATAAACAATCTTTGGGGTGATATCTGGCAAGGCTTTATTCGAAATAGGCTGATCGGTAGGAATCTTGTCATAGCCGTAAAAACGAACCACTTCTTCAATTAAGTCTTCCTCCAGATTTAAATCTTTTCTCAGAGAGGGCGGAATTATCACCTTGCCATTGTTTTGGCAACCAAGACGTTTTAGGACATCAGCGGCAAAATCTTCAGGAATCTCCACCCCAGCATAAAGAGAAGGTTTTTTTGAATCAAATTCTATTCTGGGAAAGCTGATTGGCTCTGGATAATAGTCAAAAGGATCACTGACTATCTTCCCTCCGCAATGTTCTAAGATTAATTTTGCCAGATGGCCAAAAGCTTGGGGAATTAGTTCAGGATCTAAATCCTTTTCCAGCCTAATGGCTGCTTCCGTAACCGCATTCAGGCTTTTATAGTCTTTCCTGACCCTAACCCGATCATAAATTGCCATTTCAATAATCGTCTCTTTAGTTTCCAGACCAATAGCGCAATTCTTGCCGCCAATAAAAGACAAACTGTTGACTTCTCCTTTGGCGCTGATGACGAGATTCTCTTTAGAAAGGTTTAGCTCTGTTCCGTCTAGAGTAATAAATTTTCCTCCTTGCTCATTGATCTCCCAAACCAACTCATCGCCAGTCACCCGAGTGTCAAAAGCATGGTCTGGAATCCCATACCAAAACATGATGTAATTGGTTAAATCAACTAAAGTATTAATGGAATTAATTTCGTGAAGATTAAGGAATTTCTGCAACCAGTCTGGGGAAGGCGAATTGTTTAAATCAATGATCTTCAAAGCCATTAAGCGCTTCACTTCTTTTGTTGCCGCCACCTTAATAGGTAAAGTTTGTTTCCCCTCTGGCTTAGGCAAAGCTGTTTCTTCAATCTGCAAAGGCAACTGGTAATAGACAGCAAGGTCTTTGGCTAAGCCATAGTAGCTTAAGCAGTCTCCCCGGTTTTGTCTTACTTCTAGATCCATAATCTCTTCGCCCTCTTTCTCTTCAAAACCACCGCAAAAATGCCCAAGCATAGTCAAGTCATCGGCAACCTGACGGGCTGTTTTTTTTAGGTCAGGTAAGAATTGTTTTAGGTATGAATAGATGATTTTCATTTTTTATCTGGCCTGTAAGCCAAATTGCCTCCTAATAAAGTTCTGATATCTTTTATGCCATACTTCGCCATTACCCAACGATCCAGGCCTAAACCAAAGGCAAAACCGCGCCATTTCTTAGGATCAATGCCAGCGGCTTTCAAAACCAGGGGGTGAATCATT
>CAZMUE010000092.1:0-2456 GCA_964569725.1 uncultured Gammaproteobacteria bacterium | reverse complement strand
CAGATTGGCAACCCTGCTCCATGATGTTGGCAAACCGGCCACGGCCGAGGGCAAGGGCGAAGAAAGAACTTTCCACAATCACGAGGTGGTTGGCGCCAGAATGGCCAAGGCCATTGCCAAAAGATTACGCTTTTCTAAAAAAGACATTGATCGGATTTACCTCTTGGTCAGAAGACACCAGTTCACCGTTGACGAGAGACAAACAGATAAAGCTGTCAGGAGGTTTATCAAGAACGTCGGCAAAGAGAATCTTCAAGACATCTTGAACTTAAGGATTGGCGATCGCCTGGGCGGCGGCGCCAGAAGAACCTCTTGGAGGCTAGAGTTATTCAAAAAAAGGCTTCTTGAAGTGCAAAAACAACCCTTTTCCTTAAAAGACTTAAAGGTCAATGGCAAAGACGTGATGAAAATTCTTAACATTCCTCCTAGCAAAAAAGTTGGCGAAATTCTTAATAAACTCTTCCGGGAAGTAGAAAAAGATAAAAACAAGAACGAAAGGGAATATCTCTTGAAGAAAATTAAGTTTTTTTCTTAAAAATCTTATTCCAGACTACCACTAAGGGAACAGCTACAAAAGGAGAAGAATAAGTTCCGGAAACAGTTCCGATCAAAAGGGCCACCCCAAACCAACGGGTCGTTCCTCCGCCCAAAAGCACGAGGCCCAAAAGCATGAAGATGATCGTCATAGAGTTATTAATTGAACGAGTCATAGTTTCAGTTAGAGCCTGATTGGCCACTGTTTCAAGACTAGCTTTCGTTTCAGTCTTAAGAAGTTCTCTGATGCGATCGTAAACAACTACGGTATCATGGACTGAAAAAGAAAGGGTAGTCAGAACCGCAGTGACAAAAAGACTGTCAACCTCAATCCCAAAAAAATGACCCAGAAGAGAAAAGATGCCCAAAAGAACTAAACTGTCGTGAAGCATGGCCAAAACAGCACAAACGCCATAGCTTTTCTCTTTAAAGCGCAGAGAAATAAAGATGAGAATGCCGATGGCCGCCAGAACAATACCGATAATGGTTTTTCTTAGCAGCTCTTTGCCCAAGCTGGGGCCAAGAGTCTCAAAGCGGACCTCCTGAAACTCTCCCAAATTTTCTTTAATCTTTTCGTTCAGCCCCTGTCTTTCCTCTTCTTTAATCTCCTCTGATTTGATAAGAAATTCTTTCTCGCCGCTGGTTTGCAAAGAAACAAATTTGTCTTTAAGTTCGTCTTCAAAAAAAGAGGCAGCTTTATCCTTGTCAGAAAGATCATTAAACTTTATCTCCCATAGGGTCCCGCCAGAAAAATCAATGCTTGGTTTAAAGCCCCATTTAATTAAAGAAAAAAGCCCTGGAATAATCACCAAAGAAGAAATTAACAAATAGAGCCATTTATATTTCATGAAATTCATTTTTTTATTTCCTTTTCTCCTGGGCCAAAATCCTTAAAAGAGTTCTGGTAACCACGATGCCGGTAAAAAGGCTTAAAATCACTCCCAAGCCCAGGGTCAAGGCAAAGCCCCTAACCATTCCCGAACTATTAAGAAAATTCCAATTAAGAGGATTAAAAAGAATAAAGCAGGTAATCAAAGTACAAACATTAGCGTCTCTGATTGAATCCCAGGCCCGGCCAAAGCCAAGCTCCATGGCTGTTTGCCAATGATTACCTCTTCTCAATTCTTCTTTCATTCTCTCAAAAATTAAGATATTGGCATCTACGGCCATGCCAATAGAAAGGAGAAAACCGGCCATTCCCGGTAAGGTCAAAGTTACTGGAATCAGCTTATAAAGAGCCAGGCTAATAACCCCGTAAATAATTAAGCCTAAAATAGCAATCAAGCCCAGTTTTCCGTAGTAAACAATCATGAAAAAAGCCACCATGGCTAGACCAATCAGGCCAGCATTAATCCCCCTTCTCACCGAATCTTGGCCTAGCAGGGCGCCTACTTGTCTTTGTTCAATCAATTTGATTGGCACTGGCAAAGAACCGGCATTTAGCTGAGCCACCATTTGTTTAGCGCTTTTCAAATCAAACTCACCCCTAATAATAGCCTTACCTTCTAAAATGGGCTCCTCTACTGTTGGCGCGGAGATCAACCAATAGTCTAAAAAAATCGCCACTCGCCTGCCGACATTTTCCTTAGTGATCTCAGCAAAAAGTTTTGTCCCCTCTTCATTAAACTCCAAACCCACTTGCGGCTTGCCAGTCTGCTGATCAAAGGCCACCTCCGATTTCACCAGGTGCCTACCGGTCAATCCTGTCTCTATGGTAAAATTCGGCATTGTCTGAGCAGAATCAGTCGCTATCGCCGAAGGCGAAGCCTCTTCGGCCCTAAAATCCAAACTGGCGGTCTGGCCAATCAAGGCAATTGCTTCTTCAATATCTGTTATCCCTGGTAATTCAACAATAACCCGATATTCATCGTTGACTTTGGAACTTTGAACAATTGCCTCTTGGAGACCAAAAAGATTAATTC
>CAZMUE010000091.1:0-2486 GCA_964569725.1 uncultured Gammaproteobacteria bacterium | reverse complement strand
CGTCGGGCGAAAGGCTTTTTGGTAGGATTGACCGATAATTTGTTTGAGCGTTAAGCGAGTTTCGTCATTTCTGAGGGCACTCCGTGCTAAAATTTACTCATGAATTTAAAAAAAGTTGCTCTTCAGTCACTTCTGGTGGTGGCGATCTTGACTCCAGCGGTAGCGGGGACCATTTTTGAGCTTTGCTATCGGCAGAGAATTTATCCTAACATCAAAATTGCCAACATTGACTTTGGTGGAGTTAGAGCAGATAAGGCAGCTAATCTTATCGAGAGTTTAATTTTCAAAAGGCTTTCTCAAAATTCGCGAATTAGGTTTGTAGAGTCAGGAAAGGTTTACAGCCTTGATCTTGATCAAGCTAGCCTGATTTATAAATCTCAAGAGACAGTTAGGAGGGCCTTCGTTTTTGGCAGGGGGGATTCTTTTTTTGTTGATTGGAGAAATAAGCTTTCCCTTGTTTCTCGCCAACCCAACTTTCTTCTGGACTACGAAATTGATAAGCCGGCGCTAGATGCTTTTTTAGCTACCATTGCGGCGGAGTTGGAACGAGAACCGGTTGATCCTAGCCTTAAGGTGATCAAGCTTGGAAAAAATTCTCTTGGAATAGAAGTTGATAGAGGTAATCCTGGAAAAAAACTAAACAAAGAAGAAGTGAGGAATCAGATTTTCCTCAATTTGTCTTCCCTAGATTTTTCTGCAATTAATCTTCAGCTAGAAGAACAAGGGGATTTCCCGAGTGATCAGACCATAGCAGCCGTGAAGCAAAGAGCAGGGATCTTGGTCAATAGAAAGGTCATCTTAAAGGTTGCGGAGCAGATCTTCACTATTTCAGGAGAAGAAATAGTTGGTTGGTTGAACTTTTCTGGTGGATTTTCTAAAGCAGCAGGAGAAGAATCTCTTTCAAAAATTGCTAAGGCAATCGAGCGAGAACCCCAAGATGCTCTTTTTCAGTTTGAAAACAATCGGGCAGTAGTTTTTCAGCCAGCCCTTGAGGGAATTAAATTGAAGGCAGAAGAATCCTGGTTGCTAATCGAAAAGGCTCTCGCTGACCTAGAGAATGGTCTAGGTCAAGATTCGGAAATCGATTTGGTAATTGAGATAACTGAGCCAAAGATTAAAACTAGTGATGTTAACGATTTGGGAATCAAGGAGCTTTTGGGAAGAGGGGACTCTTCTTTTAAAGGTTCGATCAGCTCAAGGGTCCATAATATTGGTGTGGCTTCGAAGAGAATCAATGGTCTTCTGATTGCCCCAGGAGAGACTTTTTCTTTTAATAAAACCCTAGGTGATGTTTCTCAAGAGACTGGTTACAAAACCGCTTATATTATTAAAGATGGTCGGACTACTCTGGGTGACGGTGGCGGTGTCTGTCAGGTTTCCACAACTCTTTTTAGGGCGGTTCTGAATGCAGGATTGCCTGTCATTGAAAGACGAGCCCATTCTTACAGGGTTTCCTATTATGAGCAAAATTCTAAAGCCGGTTTTGATGCGACAGTTTTTGATCCTACGGCTGACCTTAAATTTAAGAATGATACAGAACATCATCTGTTGATCCAAAACTATTTTGATCCCCAAAAATATACCTTAATCTTTGAAATTTATGGTACTGCCGATGGCAGAGAGGTAGAAATATCTAATTCCCGAGTTTGGGATATTACTGCTCCGCCTGACGATTTATATATTGATGACCCGACCCTAAAAATCGGTATGATTAAGCAGATCGATTTTAAAAGCTGGGGAGCAAAGGCGGCTTTTGACTGGAAAGTTTACCGAAAAGGAGAACTGATTAACGAAGAAACCTTTTATTCTGTTTATAAACCATGGCAAGCAATCTTTTTAAAGGGAACCGCCCCCTAAAACCATTTTTATCAGTTTTATCTTTTTGGCAGCGCAACTGGCCTTTCGTTTTTCTGGGGTTTGGTATCAGTTTGATTTTTATCGCCAATTTCATTTCTTTGGCTCAACCCTTGTCTGGCCTAGAAAAGCTGAAAGTTATCCTGCTCCAGGGAAGCTTAAATCCAGCATACCATCTAGACTTGGCTGATCTTTACATCAGAAAAGGGGATTATTTAGGCGCTTCCCAGGAAATTACTCTCAGCGAGCAGCTGACCGTTTCTTTATCAGAAGAACAACGGCCTGTTTTTGAACGCCGTTTAGAAAGGGTTAGGGCGAATTTAAGAGAAATCGATCCTCAGGCAATTTATCAGGAGCTTGACTATTGGAAGGAGGTAGCCCTTGAAAATAAAACCTATCCTGACGCTTGGGCCAAGTTGGGTTTACTTTGGTTTCGTTTAGATAATAGAGAATTAGCCCGGCTAGCAATCGATAAGGCGATAGAGCTTGATCCTTTAAGAGAAGAGTTCAAAAAAATACAGATGGAAATTCGGGCGGAAGCAAAGGATTGATTGTTCTACTCTTTTACTTGGTCTCCAGTTTCTTGCTTCTGTTGCTCGCCGGTTTCCTTTCGCTCTTCTGGCTTAGCTTCG
>CAZMUE010000090.1:0-2508 GCA_964569725.1 uncultured Gammaproteobacteria bacterium | reverse complement strand
CGTGGTAGGCTGTGATTGTCCTTGCCAAGGACGATTTGCCCTGGAAGTAAATGTTGCAGAATTCAATGCTGTCGTTTTGACCGAGAAAGGCGAACCTTTGCCAAGACTTTTTTTGTGTGGGCTTGGTTATTCTCGGGAAAAGCCAATGATGATAAATGGGGTTTGCGAAGACCTTTCTTTGGCCCAACCAGGCGCAGATCGACTGATTGCCGTCAGGCAAATTGAACCTGGACGATTGGTGATGATTGGTTCAGGTCATCACCGGCTCATTTCCTTTGATCAAATAGAAGAAGAAGTTGAGTGGAGAGTGACTCCTGGTGGTGGTCTCGGAAGGATTAGCCGGGCAAAAATTCTTTAATCTTCAATAACGCTTGTCATTTTAGGATAAAATACTGTTATGTCAGAAAGAAAACCGTTATTAGCAGGCTTTCTGCCTATGGGGGAGGCGCAACGGGTGGCTTTTCTTCAATTTCTTTGGCCCACCCGAGATGGTCGTTTTTTTAGGGCTGGGGAAACAATGGGTGCTTTGGGATGTTCAGTACCAGATGGTTGTGTTGGCTTTGAACTAGAGCTTGATCCAGAAAGATTAGAGTTGGCAACGGATGACGAAGTCGCTGCCATCGGGACTAATTCAGCGAAAGTTCTTTTTTGGCCCTAAGGAGGATCGCCTTCCTTCTTTTTGGGGGTAACGATGAAAAGATTATCATCTGGAGATAGATATCAAACCCTTAATTTAATTGAGATCAGACAAGGGGCTCTGCTCAATAACTTTTCTTTTTTCCAAAAGGAGAACCCTGGTTGCGAAATTTGTCCGGTTTTAAAAAGCAATGCCTACGGTCATGGTCTAAGATTGGTCGGTCGTTTTGTTGACCAGAAGCTTCGGCCAAAGTTTATTTGTCTGGATAGCCTTTATGAGGCCTATGAATTACGTCGGGCTGGCATCAGAACTCCTCTTCTGCTCATGGGCTACACCTTTCCCGAGAATTTCAGGCATAAAGATTTAAGAAGGCTGAGAGTCAGCCTGCCTGTTTTTGAGGAAAAGAGCCTGGCCTATTTAGATAAATACCAACCCGGGATTGGTCTTCACCTTAAGATTGATAGCGGCATGAACCGCTTGGGCATTAAGGAAGACGGGGTCAGCAGTTTCATCAGGGCTCTTAAAAAATATCCCCGGCTTAAGGTTGAAGGTATTTACACCCACTTGGCTGATGCTGAAAATGAGGATTCTCGCTTCAACCGTCAGCAGATTGCCGTTTTCAAGAAAGTCATTAAGCAGTTTGAAAAAAACGGTTTTAATTTTAAGTGGAAGCACCTTAACGCCACCGCTGGTTGTTTAAGGTTTAAAGATCGGGGTTTTAATCTGGTCCGCCTTGGCCTTGGTTTTTATGGTCTTTCTCCCTTTCAGGAGAATTCTTTTTGGGATAAAAAATTGAGCCGGCAGCTGAAACCAGCCTTAAAATTAATCACTCATTTGGTGGATATCAAGACTTTGAAAAAAGGAGAAATTGTCAGCTACGGCAAGACTTTTAAGGCGAAAAAAGGAATGAAAATTGGTGTTTTGCCTTTAGGTTATTACGATGGCTTAGACAGAAGGCTTTCTAATCAAGGCTTGGTTAAAATAGGAAAAGCTTATGGTCGGATTCTGGGCAAAGTTTGTATGAACGTGACCGTGGTTGATCTTTCCCAGGTGAAAAATCCCCGTTTGGGCCAAAGAGTAATTGTTTTTGATGATCAAGCTGCTTCTGCGAATTCAATTAAGAAGACGGCGGAGCTTACAGGAACAATTCCTTACGAGATTCTCGTTAATCTGGCAGAAACGACCAGAAGGATTTTAATTTAGAGCTTATAGTTTACAAAAAGACGCGAAAGTTGTTAAGATATACTTCCGATGTTAGCAAAAGAGTTCCCTTCTGCCCTAATCATTGTCCTGACTGCCGGTGCCGGTTTGGGCCTTGATCCCAGAGAGAGGATTTTGCAATTGAATCGGGCCGGTCAGGCGGTTATTCAAAGACTGCCGCTAGAAGTGGTGACCCTTGAATTAGGGCCGATTAATGGTCTGCCGGCTGACCAGAATATGGTTTTGATAAGTAGACCTTCGGCTGAGGTTGAGGCAATTTCTCCGGGCGAGAGGAAAACTTGGAACGCCAGTCAGGTTTTGGGTTTTTTCATGGTTGACTCTTGATCATTATTTGCTAGTTAAAAGGATTACATTAGGAAGGTTTCTGCCTGGACCGACTTTATATCCTGAATACCACAAGGCTGTTGAACCGCCATTATCCAGGTTAAGACTGTTGGAAATGCCTAGAGCTCGCATTACCAGAGCTGATTCTGCTACTGTGGCGTTGTGGACCACGCCGATGTAAACGAGATTGTTATTAGTGCCGACAAAACTTCTATTACCCCTGCTTTCTTTCTTGGGATCGCCGTCACCGCTAAAGACAACTTGCCCGTTAAAGGTTAAAAGGGGCTGATTGGCAATAACGGCATCAACGTTGGCATCTCTCCCCC
>CAZMUE010000089.1:0-2583 GCA_964569725.1 uncultured Gammaproteobacteria bacterium | reverse complement strand
TTCCCTTTTGGCGGATAATCACTTCACCAACGGCCACTTGCTGGTTGCCGGATCTTTTTACTCCCCATCTTCTTCCTGGCCGATTAGCTTTCTGATTGGTTTTGCCGCCGCTTTTACTTTTTGCCATTTTTCTTTTTCGAAATTGCTTTAATTTCAATCACGCTCAAACTGGGTCTAAAATTCCTAACTCGGCGGTATCTTGATTTCGCCTTATAATTAGCGACCCTAATTTTCTCGCCTTTCTTTTGCTCAAGAATTAGAGCCTTAACTTCATAATCATTCAAATAAGGGGTTCCCACTTCAATTTCGTCATTCTCCACCATTAAAAGAACTTGGCCAAAAACAAAGGTTTTCCCCGGCTCCGCGTCTAAGCGCTGGACCTCGAGTTTTTCCCCTTCCTGAACCTGATATTGCCTTCCTTGAATATCAACAACTGCAAATTTCATGGCATGGTTATTATAGTTAAAAGCCAGGTTAATGGCAAGTAGCAGAAAAAATCATTCCTAGGCTGAAAAGCAAAGAAACCAAAGAAGAGCCTCCGTAGGAAACAAAGGGCAAGGTAATACCCGTGATAGGAAAAGTTCCCATGTTCATGCCCATGTTGACCAAGGCCTGAAACCAAATCTGCGAAACTAAACCTATGCCTAGAAAAAAGCCAAACTCACTTTTACTATTAAAAATCAGTTTTAAGATTAGGGCAAAAAACCAAAAGTAAAAGATTAAAAGAAAGACTACCCCTAAATAGCCCAATTCTTCACCCAGGGCAGCAAAGATAAAATCCGTATGCCTTTCTGGTAAAAATTCTAACTGGCTCTGGCCGCCGCGCCGGATCCCTTTACCCAAAAAGCCGCCTGAGCCTAAAGCGATTTGCGCCTGAATTAAATGATAGCCCTTTCCTAAAGGATCTTGCTTTGGATTAAGAAAATAGATTATCCTTTGTTTTTGGTAATCTTGCAAACCGTATTGCCAGACTACCGGCAAGAGGAAAAGGAAAGCAAAACCTAAGGCCAAAATTGGCCAAAGCTTAGCTTTTTTGGCCATGACCGCACTTAAAATCACCACTCCGCTCGAAAAAGCCATTACCATTGCCGTTCCTAAATCGGGCTGGAGAAGAATTAATAAAACTGGAAAAAAACCCAGGCCAGCCAGGAAAAGCGGATAGAAATTTTTCTTTATCAAAGTCTGTGTGGCACTAATAATCAAGGCTAAGCTCAAAATCAAAAGCGGTTTAGCCAACTCCGAAGGCTGAACCGCCAGATTGCCAATATTAATCCAACGCGAGGAACCCCTAATAATCTGGCCCATGACTAAAGGAAAAATCAAAATTGCCAGGACAAAAATATAAATGGGCAGACGGAAAGAAAAAAGCCGGCGCCAATCAATTGTCGTTGCCAGAAAAAGAGCTAGAAAACCAATTAACCAAGAGGCAAGTTGTCTGCCCAAGCTACTTGGAACTAGGCTCCAAATCATGATTAAACTGATTAAGCCTAAACCAAAAATCGGTAAGAAAACTGGCAATTTTAAACAGCGCCACATAAAAGCTTAATTATTTTTTCTTAAAAAAGAAGGAATATCAATCACATTGTCTATTTCCACCCCGCTGGGAACTTCATTCTGATCTAAAAATTCTCTGACTTGTTTATCATCTCTTTCCGGTTCTTCTTTCTCCCCTAAAACAATCTTGGTAAAATCCCCTTCTTTTTCTGGTATTTCCGACTCTGCCGGTTGCTCGCTGACAATTCCAGAAACCACTGGCGGCCTAACTTCTTTTTTCAAAAGTTGAGAAAGCCTTCTTTTATTCTCATCAAAACCCGTGGCAATAACCGTGATTTCTATCTGGTCTTTGAAATTCTCAGAAACAATCGCCCCAAAAATGATATTGGCATCACCATCAGCGCTTTTATAAATCACCTCTGCCGCTTCTTCTACTTCAGCCATAGTCAAATCAGGTCCGCCGCGAACATTAAAAAGAACACCTTTAGCACCTTCAATGGTAGCCTCTAGTAAGGGTGAAGAAATCGCTGAGATGACTGCTGCTTTAGCTCGACCCTCACCCACAGCTCGACCGATTCCCATAATGGCTGTCCCTGCGTCTTTCATGATCGAACGAACATCAGCAAAGTCAACGTTAACCAAACCAGGGCAAACAATTAAATCAGAGATCCCCTTTACTCCTTGGGCCAGAATGGAATCAACCAACTTAAAAGCTTTTAAAAAGCTCATATTCTTATCAACTACCTCCAGAAGCTTTTGGTTGGGAATGACAATCAAAGTATCAACCATTTCCTTGAGTTGCCTCAAGCCTTCCTCGGCATTAACCATTCTCCTGGTACCCTCAAAAGGAAAAGGTTTTGTGACCACGCCAACAGTCAAAAGTCCTAATTCTTCTTTGGCAATTTTAGCGACTACTGGAGCTGCTCCGGTGCAAGTACCACCACCCATGCCTCCGGTGATGAAAACCATGTCTGTGCCTTCTAGAAGTTGCTTGAGCTTGTCGCGCGACTCCTCGGCCGCTCCTTTGCCGATAGCCGGATCACCACCCGCGCCCAAGCCTCTGGTTAATTTGTCGCCGATTTGCATCTT
>CAZMUE010000088.1:0-2618 GCA_964569725.1 uncultured Gammaproteobacteria bacterium | reverse complement strand
CAACGGAACCTGTTACAGTCAGAAACCAGTTGTTTTTGTCGGTGACAAAGTTAAAAAAGGCGACGTCTTGGCTGACGGCCCGGCGACGAGCGAGGGCGAATTAGCATTGGGAAGGAACCTTTTAATTGCTTATTGTTTCTATGATGGTTTAGGTTACGAAGACGCCATCGTGGTTTCGGACAGGCTGGTGAAGGAAGACCTCTTAACCTCAGTTCATATTAATGAATATGAAGCTCAGGTGGTAGAGACTAAGCTTGGCCCAGAAGAGCTAACTCGCGACATTCCTAACATTTCTGAGTCAGACTTGGCGGTTTTGGATAAAGATGGCATTGTGGTGACCGGTGCCGAAGTGGGGCCTAACGATATTTTGGTGGGGAAAATCGCTCCCAAGAGCGAAAGAGAATTAAGCGCCGAAGAGAGACTTTTAAGAGCAATTTTTGGCGAAAAGGCCAGAGAGGTAAAAGACACTTCTTTAAGGGTTCCCCATGGAGAGGGCGGAGTGGTTATTGACAGCTACATTCTTGACGAAAGAAACATGAAAGAGATGCCTTCTGGGGTGGAGAAAATTGTCAAGATTAAAGTGGCCCAGTTAAGAAAAATTAAAGAAGGGGACAAGGTTGCGGGGAGACATGGCAATAAAGGGGTTATCGCTAGAGTGGCTCCGGCGCATGACATGCCCTGTTTGGCTGACGGAACGCCGGTAGATATCATTATCTCACCGCTATCAGTCATTTCCAGGATGAATATGGGGCAGATTTTAGAAATGCACTGGGCTTGGGCAGGCAAAATTCTTAAGGAGAAAGTTAGGGTCTCTTCATTTAGAAAAATTCCAGAAAAAATCTTACAAGAAACCCTCCAAAAAGTAGGCTTGCCGGTAGATGGCAAAGTAGAGCTTTATGATGGTAGAACTGGAGAAAAGTATGACCAAAGAGTTGCTGTTGGTTTAGCCTACATTCTTAAACTTCACCATATGGTTGATGACAAGATTCACGCCCGTTCAACAGGGCCCTATTCTTTAATCACCCAGCAGCCCTTGGGCGGGAAAGCCAGGATGGGTGGTCAAAGAATGGGAGAAATGGAAGTTTGGGCTCTTGAGGCACATAAAGCGGCCTATTCTTTGCAAGAGATGTTAACGATTAAATCAGATGATATTGAGGGAAGAACCAAGGCTTTCCAGGCGATTATTAAGGGTCTTTCCATTCCGGCTCCGGCCCTGCCAGAATCATTTAAGGTTTTGGTTAGAGAATTGGCCGGTTTGTCCTTAAGGGTTTTTCCAGAGGGAGCGGTTAAGGTAAAGCAAGATTTAAGAAGGGGTTTGGATATAGTTGATTTAGAGGAAAAAGGATTTTCTCGGGATCTGCCAGAAACTGAGGGAGGGGAATCGGAAATTACTGAGAAGATGGTTGAGGAGGAACCAGCAAAAGGATAAAAATGTTTTTTGACGACATTGTTGATTTTAAAGGCTTGAAGATAAAGCTTGCTTCCTCGGAAGAGATCAAGAGCTGGTCTAACGGAGAGGTCACCAAGCCAGAAACAATTAATTACCGGACCCTGAGGCCAGAAAAAGATGGTCTTTTTTGCGAAAGGATTTTTGGTCCTACCAGAGATTGGGAATGTTATTGCGGAAAGTATAGGAAAATTAGATTTAGAGGGGTCATCTGTGATAAATGTGGTGTTGAAGTAACCCACTCAAGAGTTAGAAGGGAGAGGATGGGTCATATTGAACTGGCAGCGCCAGTGATTCATTTCTGGTTCTTGAAAAATGCTCCTAATCCCTTAGCCCTGCTTTTAGAGATGGGTCAGCGCGAACTAGAGGCGGTTATTTACTTTAATCGTCATTTAGTTATTAAGGTTGACGCTAGTAAAAGGTCTCAGGCTTTGGCTAATTTAGACAAAGAAATGAAAAGGCTGAAGTTGGCCCTGAAAGCCGATTATACGGACAAAAAAGAAGAACTAGAAAAGGATTTTGAAAAAGAGAAGACCGGATTGACTAAGAAAATAAAAGGCAAAGAGCAATTGGCTCTAGCCCTAGAAGAGGTTAATTTAAGACGTCGTCAAGCCGTACAAAAACTAGCTGATCAAAAAAGACAGGAAAAAGAAAGATTGGCCAAGATGGCTGAGGTCTTGAGAAAAAGAATCAAAACCTTAGCGGCTTTGGATACCCTTAGCGACGAAGAGCTTCTCTACCTAGAGAGATTTTCTGCCGATGGTTTTATTAAGGTTGGTATGGGCGCCGAAACGGTTTTGACAGTCCTCAAAAAATTAGAGTTGAAAGATTTAGCTAAGGAAATTAGAAAGAAATTGAAAAGTGTTTATGGTAGTCAGCGCAGAAATAAACTCTTGAGAAGATTGCGTCTGGTTAACGGCATGCTCAAGGCAGAGATAAAGCCCGAATGGATGGTTACGGATGTTTTGCCAGTCATTCCTCCGGAATTAAGGCCGATGGTGCAATTAACTGGGGGGAGATTTGCCACCAGCGACTTGAACGACCTTTATCGCCGTATTATTAATAGAAACAATCGCTTAAAAAGGCTGATTAGATTGGGAGCTCCGGAAATCATTCTGCGCAACGAAAAGAGAATGTTGCAAGAGGCGGTGGATCTTTTAATTGATGCCAC
>CAZMUE010000087.1:0-2632 GCA_964569725.1 uncultured Gammaproteobacteria bacterium | reverse complement strand
CTTCCGAGGCGTAACCCGCCCCATCTACATCCAGGAAAACGATCGCCGTCGCCATATCTATATCATCGGAAAAACAGGCGTCGGCAAGTCAGAACTCCTTAAAGAAATGATCCTCCAGGATATTAATGCTGGTAAAGGAGTTTGTTTTATTGATCCCCACGATACTGTAGAAAAAATTCTCGGCTATCTCCCCCCGGAAAGAATTGATGACGTAATCTATTTTGATCCTTCAATGATGGAAAGACCCATGGGCTTTAATCTTTTAGAGGCAGAAAGTGAAGACCAAAAACATTTTGTTGCCAATTCCATCATTAATCTTATGTATAAGCTCTACGACCCTTATAAAACCGGTATTGTTGGCCCCAGATTTGAACACGCCATTAGGAACGCTATTTTAACTGCTACCTGTGAACCAGAAGCAACTTTTATTGAGGTCGTGAAAATTTTAGAAAACCCCGGCGGTCCGTATCTGCAAAAAATTCTCCCCAAGGTGGAAGATCCTATTGTTAAGTCCTACTGGACTGAACAGATCGCCCATACTGCCGATTTTCACAAGTCAGAGGTCCTTGATTATATTGTTTCTAAATTTGGCCGCTTTGTTACTAATAAAATGATTAGAAATATTATTGGCCAATCAAAGTCAGCCTTCAACTTCCGAAAGGTTATGGATGAAGGCAAGATCCTCTTGATCAATCTGGCCAAAGGAAGAATTGGCGAGGAAAATTCTTCCTTCCTCGGCTTGGTTATTATCCCGCAAATTCTAATGGCAGCAATGAGTCGTCAGGATATCCCGGAAAAACAGCGTCGTGATTTTTACCTTTACGTTGACGAGTTTCAGAATTTTGCGACCCCTGATTTTGCCCAAATTCTTTCTGAGGCGAGGAAATATCATCTCTCTTTAACCGTCGCTAACCAATTCATCTCACAAATGGAAGAGGAAGTCAAAAATGCTGTTTTTGGCAACGTCGGCACCATAATCTCTTTCCAATCAGGCGTTGACGATGCTAGCTACTTAAGCCGTCAGTATCAACCTACTTTCACCGAACAAGATTTGCAAAACGTAGAAAAGTATCATGTTTATGTGAAAACCATTATTAACGGCGAACCAGCCTCGCCCTTTTCCATGGATTTAACTAAAGATATGTCGTTGGAAGATGAAAAATTTAACGAAGAATTGGCAGAAAAAGTAAAAAGATTAAGTTCCCTTAAATTCGGTCATCCTCGAGAAGAAATAGAACAAGAAATCACCAGAAGAACTCAAATTTAAAGCTCTTTTAATTTAATATCTGCCTCTTCTGTTTGCTCGCCTGCCAGAACCAAATACTTTTCTGTGGTGGAAATCCTCTTGTGGCCAACGATTTTAGAGACGATTTCCAAAGGCACCCCATTGGCAAGCTGATGAACAATGAAAGTATTCCTTAAATCATTGATCTTTGCTTCTTTAATGCCTGCTTTTTCAAAATAACGATTGATCAAACTGCGGATGTTGCGAATCAAGAGCGGATTTTTGGTTTTGGTGACAAAAATATTTCCGGCCTTAGCCTCTGGTCTTTCTCCTAAATAGCGATCTAAAGCCATCTTGGCAGCCTTGTTTAAAGGAACTGTTCTTTGGGGATGACTCTCATAGGCACGAATAATTAAACTATCTGCTTTAATATCGTCAAGTTCGAGATTGGCAATTTCGCTGATCCTTAGCCCACACTGCAACATCAATTCTATAATCGCTGTTGCTCGAGCATCGTGGCGACAAACATCCCTTAGAGCTCGATATTCTCCGGCTTTCAGAATCTTAGGTAACTCAACCTCGATCTTAGGGTATTCTATCCCAATCGTAGGATCGATACTGATTACCCCTTCTGCCAATAAAAAACTAAAAAAGCTCTTTATTGAGTTTAGTTTTCGAGAAACAGATTTAGCAGTGTAATTTTTACCCAGGAGGTATTTCTTAAACCCTTCAATTAACTCGTTGGTTACCTCAGGGACTTTAGAGATGCCTTCTCCTTCTAAATATCCCAAAAACTGATTGATATCGCCTTTATAAGCTATGATAGTATTAGATGATCTGCCTTGGACCTGTAAGCCCTTGGCAAATTTCTCTAACGCGTCTTTAAGTGGAATTATATTAGTATTCATGGCAATTGAATATAATATCATAAACTAGGACATGGATCAAGAGGCGAAAAATAAGCGCTTAAACCAAACTAAAGCCAATCGAGGCTTGTACTTATTTGTAATACTACTGACGATTATCTTCTTAAAACACAATTTTACTCAGGCAAAATATTTCATTGAATTAAACCGTGAATTCAACAATTATCAACAACAGGCTCAAGAACTTAAACAAGGCAACTTGGACCTTAAGGCTAAGCTCGAATACCTGCAAACCCAAGAATTCATAGAAAGAGAAGCGAGGCAAAAATTAAGTTTGGGGCAAGAAAGCGATACCCTCTACCTCTTGCCAGAAGTACCCAACCTCTCTAAATTAAAAAGTTCTCCTGAATCCGAAAATATTGCCGTTTGGCAACAATGGCTTAATTTATTCTGGTATTAAAATGTTTATTGATGAAATAGAGATAACCATCAAAGCAGGCCATGGAGGCGCAGGCATTGTTACTTTCTTTAAAAAACCTCT
>CAZMUE010000086.1:0-2646 GCA_964569725.1 uncultured Gammaproteobacteria bacterium | reverse complement strand
GGCTCTTCTTGGCTTTTTCTGAGGTTTTTTCACTAGTTTTATGTCTTCAATCCTGGGTGAATTTATTGGGAAAATTCTCTCGATACCAACATTATCACTGCCGATTTTTCTGACGGTGAAAGTCCTGCCAGGCTTTTTGCCTTTTAGGGCAATAATCATCCCTTGAAAAGGCTGAATCCTTTCCTTTTCGCCCTCTTTAATTTTATAGTTTATTTTTACCAGATCACCGACGTTGAAAACGGTTTCCTTGTAGATGAACGTATTTGCCATAGGTTGAATTTTATCAGCCGTTTCTTAATAAATCAAGAATGGTAAAGCAACTTTCTGATCATTTGTTCAAGTTCGGCTGTAAGGTGGACTCCAAAATTCAGGAGGACCTCTTTGCCGTTGGGAAAGATAATCATGCCTCGGTCTTTACCAGGGTGGCCCTTAAGAATCTGGTTCAGTTTAATCAAAACTTGCGAGCCGGTTCCTTGAGGGATGGTGATTTTGAAGAAATTGTTTTCTGCGACTGGGGCTTCGTCCTCAAGGTAAATATTATTGGCGATTAACGAGATGCCCCTTTCTTCTCTTTTTTCTACGTTGGCGTCAATAATAAGAATGGTGTTTTTATTCAATTTTCCCTTGCTTTTTTCAAAAAGATTGGGAAAGACAACGGCCTCAATGCTGCCAGTGTCGTCTTCTAAACTAACGAAAGCCATCTCCTTACCGCCATCTCTGGTGGTTACGATTCTGAAAGTCTTAACGATACCGGCAATGCGGATGTTTCTTAACTCATCCCCTTCTAAAAGGATTTGATAGATTTTATGAGTGATCAAGTTCTTTAATTGCATTAGTTTTTGTTCTAGAGGATGTTCTGTTAGGTAAAATCCCAAGAGCTCTCTTTCTAGAGCCAAGAGCTCTTCTTGGCTGAATTCTTCAACCTCGGGCAAATCATCTTTAACAACTGGTTGAGATTTTTCTTCAGTGTTCTTAGGATTATCAAAAAGACTATGTTGGCCATTGGCTTTTTGTTTCTGGATCTTTTCGCCAGTTTCTCTGATGGCATTAAGGCTCATGAGCATTGCTGTTCTGCGGCCAAATTTGTCAAGAGCGCCGACTTTGATAAGGCTTTCCAGAACTTTTTTGTTTATTTTTTGCGGACTGACTCGATGACAAAAATCAGTTAGCGAGATAAAATCCCCACCTAGCTCTCTTGCTTTGAGAATTTCTTCAATAGCGGCCTCGCCGACATTTTTGACTCCAGAGAAACCAAAGCGGATGGCAAAACCATTTTTAGAGGCTTCGTTTTTTTCAATGGAAAAACCGTAAACTGATTGATTAATATCTGGAGGCAGGACGGCGATGCCCATTTTTCTAGATTCGCTGACGCCGATAGCTACTTTTTCGTATTTAGTTTGACTACCGGATTGCGATTCGGCTGTTAGCAGGGCAGCCATGAATTCAACTGGATAATGAGTTTTTACCCAGGCTGTTTGATAAGCGATCATCGCGTATGAAGTAGAATGGGCTTTATTAAAACCATAACCGGCAAATCTTTCGATAAAGCTCCAAACCATTTCAATCGTTTGCTTCTTATAGCCCTTGGCTAGAGCTCTTTCAGTGAAGCGAACCTTTTCTTTATTCATCAATTCAATTTTTTTCTTGCCAATGGCCCTTCTTAAGAGGTCGGCTTCGCCGAGACTATAGTCAGCCATGACGTTGGCGATATGCATGCATTGTTCCTGGTAAACAGCGATGCCATAGGTTTCTTCAAGAACTGGTTTTAGGTCATCGTGGGGATAGTGGACCAGACTTGGGTTTTTCTTGCCATTAACAAACTCATCAATCCACTGCATTGGTCCGGGTCGGTAAAGAGCAATCATAGCGGAAAGGTCTGAGAATCGACTGGGTTTTAATTTTTGCGCCAGTCTCCTCATTCCTTGACTTTCTAGCTGGAAGATGCCAGTGGTTTCGCCTTTAGAAATTTCTTTAAAGACTAAGGGGTCATCAATGGGGATTTCAGAAATGTCTACGTCCAGACCTTGGCTGGCCTTGACAAATTCTTTGGCTTTTTGAAGAATGGTTAAATTCCTCAGCCCCAAAAAGTCCATTTTTAAAAGGCCGACAGCAGTGTCAGAGACATTCAGGTCCAGGCTGTACATATCGTATTGAGTGATGATTCCCTCTTCGCCTTTGGTTTCTTTCTGGAGAGGTGTATATTCTGGTAATGATTTGTCAGAAATTACCACGCCAGCGGCGTGGGTAGAGGCATGGCGGCAAACTCCGGTTAATTTTTTGGCCAAATCTAAAATCTGCTTAATTTCCGCTTCAGTTTCGTAAGCCCTTTTAAGATCAGGATTTTGTTCAATGGCTTTTTCAATGGTAATTTTTTTGCCAGGTAGACTAGGGATCATTTTGGCGATCCTGTCCCCCACTGAATAGGGGTGATCAAGAACGCGGGCAACATCTCTGACCGCCATTCTTGCCTCCATGGTGCCAAAAGTAATGATTTGGGCGACATGGTCATCGCCGTATTTGTGGCGGACATAATTGATCACCTCGTCTCGCCTGATGTCAGCAAAATCAAGGTCAATATCTGGTGGGGTTGGTCTGTCGGGGTTCATAAATCTTTCAAACGGCAGGCCATGTTCTAGAGGGTTTATG
>CAZMUE010000085.1:0-2675 GCA_964569725.1 uncultured Gammaproteobacteria bacterium | reverse complement strand
AGCCCTTTCTCGAAAAACAACTACGAAAACAGGAGAAGAAGACGAAGAACGCGAGGCTGAAGAATAATCCCTTGCCTTAGTCTTGACTTCGGGTTGCGCGAAGTATTTCTCTTCCAAAACAAAGGGCTTGATTTATCCAATGCTCTCCCAGCCTTTCCCTTTCTTCTGCCTCAGCCGATCGATCCTGACTTCTGAGAACAGCTCCAAAGACTAGAGTTTCCTGCTGGGCCCGAAGAGCCTCTTCAATTATTTCTTGGCTCACCCTAAAAGCAGCTATCCTTTGCTCTCGATCCATTCTTTTAAATCTCCAAAGAGCGCTTATTAGCCTTATCTCTAAGATCATTTATCAATTCTGCTGTTTTTTTATTTACGATTTTCCTGTCTCCCCTCTTTCTCAAGGCAACAGAATTATCCTGCTCTTCTTTGTGACCAACCACAACAATATAGGGAATTTTTTCCAGCTCTGCTTGACGGATTCGATAGGAAATCGTCTGATTAGAATCATCCAGCTTCACCCTTATATTAGCTTCTTTCAGTTCCTTTGCTGTCTTGGCTGCGTAATCAATCTGTTTATCGCTAACCGGCATAATCGCAACCTGCACTGGTGCCAACCAGAGAGGGAAAGCTCCGGCAAAATACTCAGTTAGAAAAGCCACGAACCTGACATGAGCACCCAGAGGAGCTCTGTGAATGCAGACTGGAATTTTCTTTTTGCCATCCCTATCCGTGTACTCAAGACCAAAGGCCCTGGGAATGAAAAAATCAATTTGGTTAGTAGAAGCAGCAAAGGGTTTTCCAGTTACTGTTTTAATAACAAAATCTATTTTTGGTCCATAAAAAGCAGCTCCCCCCTCTTCGATCTCATAGGGAATTTTTGATTTCTTAATAAATTCCAGGGTAATTTTCTCTGCTTTATCCCAAAGCTTATCCTCGCCCAAGTACTTCTTCCTATTCTTCTTGTCTCTTACAGCAAAAGAAAGATAATAATCTTTAGCCGTTAAACCAAGAGCATCATAATAATACTTGTGTAATTCCATAACTTTTTGGAATTCTTCTCCTGCTTGCTCTTCGGTACAGAAAATATGGGCGTCGTTCTGATGAATTGGCCCCCTCACTCTCATCATACCGTGAAGTTCTCCAGCCTTTTCATAGCGGTAAACAGCTCCATATTCAGCAATCCTTAAAGGAAGGTCGCGGTAGCTCCTCTGCTCTGCTTTAAAAACCAAATGGTGACCAGCACAATTCATAGGCTTAAGATAATAAATCTCTTTTTCATCTTCGCCCTTTTCTTCCATTTTCATCGCCGGATACATTGAATCTAGATAATAAGGCACATGACCAGTTCTCTTAAAAAGCTTTTCACTGGCAATATGGGGGGTAAAAACACGAACATAGCCCCATCTCTCTTCTGTCTCTTTGGCCCATTTTTCCAACTCCTCGGCAATGATTGCCCCATTGGGCAGTAGAGTAACTAACCCTTGACCTAGCTCATCTGAAACCGTATAGAGTCTCAGGATTTGATTCAGTTTGCGATGATCGCTTTTCTTTGCCTCTTCAAGCATCTTTAGGTAAGCACTCAATTCTTCTTCTGTCTGGAAAGCAGTCCCGTAAATCCTGGTTAGCATCTTATTCTTCTCATCGCCATGCCAATAGGCTCCGGCCACTGAAAGCAATTTAAAGGCCTTTATCTCCTTCGTGTTTGCGAGATGGGGCCCGGCGCAAAGGTCAACAAATTCCTCGCCAGTATAATAAACTGTGGCTTTTTCTTTTCTTTTTTCTATCTCGTCAAGCCACTCTTGTTTATAGGGGTTGTCTTTGAAAAGCTTTCTGGCTTCTGCGACTGAGACTTCTTTTTTGCTCAGGGATAAGCCCTTAGCAATGACCTTCCGCATCTCTTTTTCAATCTTGGGAAAATCTGCTTCCGAAATCTTTAAGCCTTCCCTAACATCAAAGTCGAAGTAAAAACCCTCGTTGGTGGCCGGCCCCATGGCTTTAATAATTTTCCCTGGCCAGAGATTATCCATGGCCTGCATCAAAACATGCTCTACCGAATGCCTCAAAGATCCTAAAGAAGAATTGTTTTTTTTCATTTTTCTCTTCTCAATAATAACTCATTTTTGCATAAAAAAACCAGCTCTTGGCTGGCTTAATCTCTGACTAGACTGCTTAAGCCAGCTATGGCTCGGCAATAGTAGTCGTGGTTTCACCAGAATCTGCGCCCTGTTTGAAAAGCACCCCCCCGCATACCGGCCGAAAAGTGCCGGTTACTGGTTCTTAAGAGTATTTGCCTCACCTCTTCTGAGAAACCAAAAGCCAAAAGAATTCTCGCAGCGTCACGGCCTGTTTCAGTCTCTTGCTCAACCAAAATAGGGTCCTCTGCGGCGGGCATTATTCCCACCGTAGCGCGTCGCTGACCATCTCTCCAAACAGAAATCCACCCCTTTGGCCAGAGAGGATGTTCTTGTCTAACCTCAAGGCTCATACTCCTGACAAAAGAAAATCTCCCCTGTCGCAAGCTCTGAAGCGCTAGGCGATGTATCTCTCCCTCAGGAGCAGGCAAAATGTCTAGGCAGCTGCGAGCCATCTGTCTGCCAAAATCAAGCTCCTCTGTTGGCGAGACCAATGACCAAACTTCTCCTCTAATTAACGGCATATTTTTATTATAGCACAATCTT
>CAZMUE010000084.1:0-2716 GCA_964569725.1 uncultured Gammaproteobacteria bacterium | reverse complement strand
ACCTCTCCAGACCACGGAATATTCCTCTTAGGCGAGAACCGCTAAATCCGGGCTGACGACGAATTCCCTCCCAGGTTCTCCTATCGCCTGTAAGCAAAGTGCAGGGCCGCGACTCTGGAAAAACGGCACATCGCTCACTTTCTCCTTCTCTTAAAGCGGGACAGCCGGAGCCAAGTTGTAGGTCTAAAATCCTTTGGCCGCGGAAAACCAGTCCGCATGGGCCTCTTGGCTCTATAAGGCAGGGGCCCTCCACTTCTTGGCTGGGTGGAAAAGTTGCCGCTGCTATTTGGTCAACAAAACCAAGCTTGCCTTCCTCCCGAGACCTTGAATTAAGAACTCTAGCCGCTATATCTCCTAAACGCTCTAACATGACTTGATTATATTATAAGATGTTTTTGAAATCAAGAATATCTTTGAAGCCTGGCGAGGTTCATCGCCATCTAGTCAGGATTGCCCTATCTCCGTCCGGAAAAGTAAAGAGCCTAACCTCAATACTCTCTGCTTTCTCCAAAGATCTTTCCGCTCTCTTCCGAGCCAGCAAATCACCCTGCAGAAAATCGGCAAATCTTGTTAGTAATTCTCCGCTAGCAAAAGCTTCCCACAACCCTTGCCTTCTATTCACCTCAATAATTCTAAGCCTGTTCTCAACTGAATCCACCAGGGCCCTTATGGTTAAAGTGCCAGGGGAAACGATCTCTAGCATCGCTAAGGAAAAACCATCTCTGAAGTAAGTTTCCCTCTCTTTTGGAGAAAGCAAAAAACCTGGAGTCATGCTTTTATTATAGCAGATTAGGCTGGTATTTTCGCAGAAACCAGCTTACCCTCTTCTTCTTTAAAAAACTCTCCCCCTTCTTCCTTAATATGGTCAATGAAGAGAATCCCGTCCAAATGATCTAATTCGTGTTGAAAAATAATTGCCTCAATTCCCTGGAGCAATTCTTCCTGCCAGCTTCCTTGCTCGTCAAGATACCTCACTTTTATTCTTAACCATCTCTTCACGGTTCCATAGAGATTAGGAAAAGAAAGACAACCCTCAAGGAATTTCTCTTCTTTTTCTTCGATCGGCATTAAAGGTTGACTCTTGACTTGATCAAAAGTATCAATGATCTGCGGATTGATAAAAATACGGTAACAATGACAAGAAGCGCAACTGCAGTTTGAACAATCGGTACTATTCTTAAAAATGAAAACTCTTAATTTTTCTCCAATTTGCGGGGCAGAAAGACCAACTCCGTTTCCGGTTTTTTCTAGAATCGCGATTAAACGGTCAAGCACCCTAACCGCCTCTTGCCAGTTTCTTTCGCTAACCTCTTGGCATTTAATTCGCAGTTTTTTATCTGGGTAGAAAATTAACTCCCTTTTTGTCATGGGCATATTATAATATAAAAAGGATGAAAATATTATTCTTCGGCTCTGACAATTTCTCTTTACCAATTCTGCGATCCTTATTAAAAGAATGGCCGGTGGTTGTGGTTACTCAACCGGACGCTCCTTCTGGCCGAGGCCAAGCATTAAAACCCAATCCGGTAGCTGAATTTTGTCAGGAAAACAGACTTAGGTTTTTCAAGTTTGAGAAATTGAATGAAGAATCATTAGCCAAACTGGATAGAGCAACGATAGGAATTTGCTGCGTTTACGGTAAGGTCATTCCCCAGGCCTGGCTTAATGCCTTCGAGCCTAAGGGAATTTTAAACATCCATCCTTCTCTTCTGCCTCAATATCGGGGCGCTTCCCCGGGTCAAGCTGCTCTTCTTAACGGCGATCAAGAAACCGGAGTCACGGTTTTTAAAATGGATCAAAAAGTAGATCACGGCCCAATCGTAACCCAGCTAAAAGAAAAGATTCTGATTGAAGACAATGCCGAAAGCCTTTACAATCGGCTTTTTAATCTGGCCGGGGAAAAAAACAATGAGATTATTAAGCAATATCTGAAAAACCCAAAGGTCTTAGCCCAAGATCACCAATCAGCTTCCTATACCTCCAGACTAGAGCGTCAAGATGGTTTTATTGATTGGCTATCTCTGAAAGAACTTATGGCCGGAAAGAAAATTAAAGAGCTGCCGGTTTTGAAAAAATTTCCCCTTAAGGGAAAGGTTGAGATGAAAAATCTTTTTCAGGCCCTCATGCCCTGGCCTGGTGTTTTTACTTTTTTGAAGTTGAGACCTTGGCAATCTTCTTTGCCTTTTTCTGAGAAACGCTTGAAGATTCTTTCTTTTTCTTTTCAGGGCTCTTCTTTGGCGCTGGGACAGGTTCAGCTTGAGGGGAAGAAACCGATTTCTTTTGCCCAGCTTGAGACTGGTTACGAATTTTCTTAAGGCAACTGGTGCAAACCTTAAGCTTCATTTTTAAGCCACCTAAGACAATGGTTGTCTTTTGGATATTGGGCTTAAAGGCCTTAGCAACTTTTTTGGCTCTTTTGCGAAATCTTTTAGAAGCCACCCCGCGATGATGCTGACTGGTTCTTCCGATATTGGTTTTTTTACTGCAAAGCTGACATTTGGCCATGGGAATTATTTACTTTAATTCACGATCACTAACAACTGGTATACTATAGCAAAAGGTTAATCTTTTAGCAAGATCTAGAAATTTATGTTTTCGGGAATCATTGCCCTGCTTATTGCCTTGAGTGTTCATGAATTTTCTCATGCCCTGGCTGCCGATCGGCTGGGAGATCCCACCCCGCGCTTAACCGGCCGCTTAACCCTTAACCCCCTCG
>CAZMUE010000083.1:0-2738 GCA_964569725.1 uncultured Gammaproteobacteria bacterium | reverse complement strand
TAGCTCAGCATTTAGCTAATTTGCCTGCTAGGCTGATCGGCTCAACCGTAGGTCAGGCGGCGTTACCGGCCTTTTCTAGGGATTCCCATAAAGAGAAAAAGCTTGTTAGGATTATCAGCGAGACGTTTTTACAGGTTCTTTATCTGGTTTTTCCAATTATGGCTGTCATTTTGATTTTGAGGATTCCCTTGGTGAGATTAGCTTTTGGAGCGAAGAACTTTCCTTGGCGAGCTACAGTTTTAACGGGAAAGACCTTGGCTTTTTTGTCTTTGGCTATCTTTTCTCAGGCGGGAGTGCAAATTTTAACCAGAGGTTTTTACGCGATTCACGACACAGTAACTCCGCTTTTGATTTCTCTCTTTTCTATTGCTATTAACATCATTTTGAGTCTTTTGAGTCTTTGGCGTTGGCACTTAGGAATTTTAGGACTTGCGGGGGCGATTTCGGTTTCTTCTTTAGTTTTTTTGCTAGGTCTGCTGATTTCCCTGAAAAGAAAACTGCCTAGCCTTAATCTTGGCTTTATTATCAAAGAATCATTGAAAATGGGGTTATCTGCGTTAGGGATGGCGATTTTCCTTTGGGTGCCGATGAGAATTTTAGATCAATTTGTGGTCAATACTACTAGAACCGTTGATTTAATTTTCTTGACTTGTTCCGCCATGGCCATAGGCTCGTGGTTCTATTGGAATTTTTCTTCATTGCTTAAGATTGAGGCAAGGGTTATTTTTGAAAGACTCTCGCGGCGCTGGCTTTTGAGTTTTCGCTCTTTCTTTGCTTCAGCAGAAAAGATTAAGACCAAGGAGCTTTTGAAGCCGCCAGAGGAAGAGTTTTGACAGTCATATTTTCTTCTAATATACTGTAAATTAAGATGATGGCTTTGGAGACTGATAAAAAGGAAATTTCTCTCCTCCCTCGAGAAAGATTTAGAAAATCGATAGGCGGCAGAATTTCTTATTGGTTAATCACGATAGGAAGATATGTAATTATCTTTACAGAATTAGTAGTGGTGGCCGCTTTCTTGTCTCGTTTTTATTTCGATCGTAAAAACGCCGATCTTTCAGAAAAGATCAGACAGCAGAAAGCCATTCTTTTGAGTGTTTCTGATTTCGAGAAAGACTATCTCCTTTTTCAGAAAAGGCTAAAAACCGTTGCAGATAAGATCAGCGTAGACCAAGATTTTTCTGAGCCTTTAGATATTATTGCCAAAGATCTTCATCCCGATGTTTCTGTCGTGGGTTATTCTTTCAATATTGAAGACCAAGAGACTAGGATTTCTCTAAGAGTCGAATCCCTCTCTGTTTCTGGAATCAGCTTTTCCGTGACCAGTCTTTCTGGCGATCCGCGAGTAGAGAAAGTAAGGTTGGAAAGTGTTAGTAAGGAAAAAGGAAAGAAGATAGAAGCTAAGTTAACAATTATTCTTAAGCCGAAGGGGGCTAGAGATGGTTCCAAGCAGTCAGGTAGAACCTAGTTTTTTTCAGCAGAAAACGGGCGATTCCGGAGGAGTTTTTGTTGCCCGACCTGAAACTACTCATGGGGGAAGTTCTTTGATCGGTAACTATAACCGGCGCCTGAGTCGTTTTATCAGGCTGACTCGAGAGAAGGAAGAAACTTGGAACTATATTCAGGTGAGCTTGACCTTATTCACAATTGCCTTTTTTGTTTTAGTGGCAATTAGGCCAGCGATAACCACAATTGCTGGCTTGGTTGGTGAGATAAAAAAGAAAGAGGTCCTTACCCGCCAGATGATGGTTAAGATTAATAGTTTGGTGGAAGCTCAATCAAACTACGCTCTGATGCAGGCGGAGATTGATGTTTTAGATTCTTGCTTGCCGTTAGAGTTTGATATCGCCAGGGCCAATGCTCAGATTTATGGTTTGGCCGGAGAGACAGGAATGACGGTTAAGGGCCTTAATGTTCCAGAGCTTAAATTCTTCAAGCGATCTAGAGAGGGAGAAAAAGGCGGCCTAGAAGAGATGGGCCTAAACCTTAGTTTGAGTGGTGATTATGAAAAGTTGACCCCTTTTTTGGCTGGGGTTAATAGCTTGAGGCGCCTAACAGATTTTACTGGTTATACTATTGCCGTGCCCGAAGAAGGTGGCCAATTAAAATTAGGTATTTCCGGAAAGTTGCTTTATTGGAAATGAAAAAGCAGGCTAAAATTGCCAAAGAATTTATTCTTTTTGGGGGCTTTACCTTGGCCACGGTTTGTGTTTGGGTGGCGATGCAGGGCTATTATCGTCTTAATCAGGAGTATTTAGAAAAACTTAAAGAAGAGTCAGTAGAATTAAAGCCGATTGATCCGAATTTACCAACAGGCATTCTAGAAAAAATAAAAGAGAGGAAAGAATATTCTTTGGAAGAGGCTCAAGCAGTTTTGGGACAGCAAACAAGCGAGGAGCTGGAGGATTTGATTAATGAGCAACCCGTACCCAGCGAAGCCACTCCTGAGGCTGTTCCAAGGCAAGAACCAGCAGGTTAAAAATGCCGGCGAAAAAGCAAGCGTCATCATTTTCTGAATTGAGAATTCCTACCCCATTAGGAATTTTGGTGGTGGTTGCCGCCGTTTTTTTAACGGTTCTCTTGTTACAAAAGAAAACTTTTTTCTCGCCTAAGGCAGAGGGCTCGGCAGCCCCTTCAGATTTTAAGATCAGCAACCTTTCTGAGAGCTCTTTTAGCGTTTCTTGGTCCACTGAAAAACAGGTTTCGGGCGGGCTGTTGATGGTCGATTCCGGAAGGGT
>CAZMUE010000082.1:0-2778 GCA_964569725.1 uncultured Gammaproteobacteria bacterium | reverse complement strand
CATCGCTCTAGCAACATCGTCAATAAAAGTTAAGGTTGTTACTTGATCGCCAAACATAGGATAAAGCGTCCCCTGTTCAATCGCTGCTAAGGTTTTGCGAACAATATCTGGTTTTGGAGCAAATTTGGCCCGAAAAGGAAAAGAAATTCTTGCCACTGTGGCGGAAATTCCTGCTTCTAAAACTACCCCTTCTCCCCAAAGCTTAGTTTGGCCATACCACTCAATCGGATTGGGCCTATCCTCTTCGGTATAGACTCCCTGCTTTTGGCCATCGAAAACAAAGTCTGTGGAAATGTAAACCAGATGCAAACCATGCTCTTGGCACAACCGAACTACATTTCTGGTCCCCTCAACATTAAGGCGATAACACAGACCATCTTTATCGTCTCGTTGCTGCCAAGCCGCCGCTGTGTCTGTGAAAGCAGCCAGATGAAAAACCGCAGCCGCTCTTTGATTGGCCTCAAAAACCGGTCGCAAACTTTGGGGATCAAGGATGTCTAATCCTGTCTCTAGGCTGATGTCAACAAAATTATAGGCATCGCTCAGCAACTCTACCACCCTTGAACCAACTAGACCAGAAAGACCAGTGCCGATAATTGTTTCCCTCATCCCTTTCTTATTTCCCAAAAATCAGGCTCAACGCCAAAATTAACTGGCAGGCGCAGTTCGTCTTCGCCATTAAACCAGTTATTAACTAAATAAGTCATCGTTGCCTGCTCCGGATAAGGGTTGGCCAAACCATGGGCTACTCCTCTGGGAATGTAAACCAAGTGCGCTTTTCCGCTTCCTAGGCTTAAGCGCATTGCCGTCCTTTCGGTTTTTGAACCCTCTCTGACATCTAGCAAGCCAACAATCACCCTGGCCTCTGGGTGAACAAACCAGATTTCATCTTGCTCCCCGTGCAAATGCCAGGCTTTAAGCGTTCCCGGCACTACTAACCCGTGATTCACCTGTCTTACTTCAAATCTCAAGTCAACTAAATCCTGCGGCTGAACCAATAAGCCATCTTCTATTCGTACTATTTCAGAGAAGGCTCCGTCCTCTCCTGTAAATCTTTTAATCTCTACTACCCTTACGCCATCAACAACAGACGTTTTTTCGTAACTTTGCCTGAATAAAACCTTTTCTGCTTCCGAAGTTAGTTTCATTTTTCCTCCTCTGTAAATTTTTTAACTATTTTTTGCTTTTATAAAATCTCTCTGCTTCTGCTTTTAAAGGTCGCCACCACCATTCATTTTCCAGATACCAGTCAACTGTTGCTTTAATCCAGTTGGAAAAGTCATATTTTGGCTGCCAATCCAATTCTCTTTTGATTTTCTTCCAATTAACCGCATACCGACGATCATGGCCAGGCCTGTCTTTAACAAATTCCAGCCAATCCTGATCTTTTTTCATGATTTTTAAGATAGTTTTGGCAATCTCTAGGTTACTAACATCTTTTTTCATTCCGCCCACACAATAGGTTTCACCCGGCTTTCCCTTTAAGAGGATCAATTCTATAGCGCGACAATGATCTTCAACATAAAGCCAATCGCGAACATAAAGGCCATCGCCGTAAATGGGAATCTTTTCTCCGTCAATAACATTGGTAATCATCCGAGGGATAAATTTCTCCGGGTACTGATAAGGGCCAAAGTTGTTGGAGCAGTTGCTAATGGTTACTGGCAAACCATAGGTGTCAAAATAGGCTCTGACAAGATGATCTGAACCTGCCTTGGCAGCAGAATAGGGACTGTGGGGCGCATAAGGAGTCTTTTCGTCAAATTTATCTTTAGAGCTCAGTTTCAGAGAGCCAAAAACTTCATCAGTAGAAATATGATGAAATCTTTTAATCTTGTGATTCAGGGCGGCATCTAAAAGGACCTGGGTCCCCAAAACATTAGTTTTCACAAAAACGGCTGGTTCTTTGATAGAACGATCAACATGAGACTCAGCGGCAAAGTGAACAATATAGTCTGCTTTTTTAACGAGTCTATTCACCAGAGCCGAATCGCAAATATCGCCCTTAATAAATCGATAATTAGGTTTAGAAATAAGTCCTTTTAGGCTCTTAAGATTCCCGGCATAGGTTAACTTGTCAAGGTTAACGATTTTGTCTCGAGGATGTTTTTTTAACCAGAAATGAATAAAATTAGCCCCGATAAATCCGGCTCCACCGGTAACTAAAATTCTCATCAGTAGAGAAGATTATAACATTGTTAATTAAAAGATCAATCAGAGTCTTAGAAGAATAAAAAGAATAAAAAAGACGCCCCAAAAAGCCATCATAAAATATTCTAAAACCACTCTGAAATAAAGAGTCCTATCGCGCCAGTGATGGACAATTCCCCAAAGAAAATACGATAAGCCCAGAATCACGATGACAATTTCTTGGAGCTGGGAGGAATAGGAGAAATGAAGGAAAGCATAGGCGCCGATTAATAGAATCAGAAAAAGAACTAAAAAGTCTGGCCAGTATTTACTAAAAATCTTTTTGCGGAAATGTTGCTTAACCTCTTTCATCTTTTATTTAATGATACCTGCTTGACTGAATAAAATCATTAAAAAGAGAATTGCCAAAAAGGAGATGTGAGCTGTATTCCGGCCGCTGACACGATAAATCTTATGCCGCAGAACCAGATAACCATCAAGCGCCAAAACCCCGATAACAATCCCCATTAAGAAAGCGCTAAATGCTTTAGTAGTCTTTAAAGGATTAACGATAAAGTCGGCCAGAACACGATATTGGTCTCTCGTCTTGGAATGGATCGGGGTGGTAATTGCCTCTCCGCCGGCAAT
>CAZMUE010000081.1:0-2843 GCA_964569725.1 uncultured Gammaproteobacteria bacterium | reverse complement strand
GCCTTTCTAAAAGAATGAAGAGAAAGGCAATTTTAATGGCCTTGGTTGACAAAATAAAAAATGGAGCGATGGTTTCCGTAAAGAGCCTTGAGAAAATTGAGCCTAAAACGAAAAAGGCCATGTTGTTGGTAGAAAAGATTAAAGCTGGTTTGGCTGCAGATCGGGCTGATTCTAAATTCAAGAAAGCCCTTCTGCTTTTGAAAGAAAAACAAACGGCTCCGATTTTAGCCTTTAGAAATCTTAAAGATTTGTCTATTAGAATGGCAGGCCATGTCAATGTTTACGAAATTTTAGATCATGACTTTTTGATTATTGATCCGGAGGCGATGAAAATTTGGCAAAATTGGCTTTTAAAAACAAAAATCAAATCTAAGTCTAAATCCAAACTTAAGGATGAAGTTAAAAAGACAATTAAAGAAGGAAAGAATGAATCCTGAAGAAGTAATCATCAATCCGATTTTAACTGAGAAAAGCCTTTTGGCTCAGGCAAACGGTCTTTATTATTTCTGGGTTCATTCTAAGGCGAACAAAAATCAAATTGCAAAAGCAGTGAAAATTCTTTTTGGAGTGATACCGGTTAAAGTTAGAACCTTTATTTTAAGGGGTAAAGTTAAGAATCTCTGGCGACAGAGAAAGAAGGTAACTCTGCCTAAAAGAAAAAAAGCCCTAGTCCAGCTTAAAGCAGGAGAAAAAATAGAACTTTTGGAGATTAAAAAGAAATGAGAAGAAAATCAGTTAAAAAATTAATGAGAATAAGAAAAAAAAGAGGCGGTCGGGATAATCGTGGCCGAGTTTCCGTGCGTCATAAGGGTGGAGAGCAAAAGCGTTTTCTTAGGAAGATAGACTGGAAACGAGACAAAAGAGAGATTGAGGGTAAAATTGTTGCTATTGAGTATGATCCTAATAGAGGCGCAGATATTGCTTTGGTAGTTTATCCTGATGGAGAAAAGCGCTATATCTTGGCCCCCAAAGACTTAAAGACAGGGGATAAAGTTATTGCCGCAGAAAAGGCGGAAATTAGAGCTGGTAATAGTTTGCCCTTGAAGAGAATTCCGGCAGGAGTGCCGATTCACAATTTAGAAATTGTTCCAGGCAAGGGTGGTCAGTTGATCAGAGGGGCCGGAGCAATGGGTCTGATTCAATCTAAAGAGGAAAGCGGTGTCGTTATTAAGCTTCCTTCTGGTGAGCTCAGACTTTTTCGAAATAATTGCTGGGCGGCTATTGGTCAATTAAGCAATCCTGAAATCCGCAGTCGAGTTCTTGGCAAGGCTGGTAGAAAAAGATTAATGGGTGTTAGGCCAACAGTAAGGGGGGTCGCTCAACATCCTGATTCTCACCCTCATGGTGGCGGCGAAGGCAGGAGCGGAGTAGGCATGAAATCGCCGAAAACTCCTTGGGGTAAGCGCACTATGGGCAAGAGAACAAGGCGGAAAGCAAAGTACAGCAATCAGTTAATTATTCAACGAAGGAAGAAGTAGAATATGGCCAGAAGTAACAAAAAGGGACCATATGTTGACCAAAAGCTTTTCGAAAAAGTAGAGAAGCAAAAACAAAAGGGTAAAAAAGAGGAGATTAAAACTTGGGCTAGAGACAGTCAGGTGGCACCAGAATTTGTGGGTCATACTTTTCTGATTCATAACGGTAATAGATTTCTTAAGGTTTTTATTAGCGAGGAAATGGTGGGGCATCGTTTAGGAGAATTTGCTCCGACCAGAACTTTTAGGGGGCATGGCCGGGTTGTTAAAAGAATTATTGAGAAGACTTAAAATGGCGAAGAAAAAAGGCGGATCACAGTTAATATCAGTAAAAACAGAGGCAAAATATCTGCGAATTTCACCTCGCAAGTTACGTTTAATTTGTGATGCGATTAGGGATTTGAAGCCAGCCGAAGCAATGAAACGTTTGAGGCTTTTAAATAAAAAAGGGGCGAGATTATTGCTTAAAAGCGTCAAAACAGCGATTAGCGATGCTAAGAACAATTTTAAGCTGAACGAGACGACCCTAAGCTTCAAAAAAATTTTTGTTGGCGAGGGGCCCAGGCTGAAAAGAATTGATCGTTCCCATGGGGCCCGTTTTAATCAGGGTATTATCCAAAAGAGAATGAGTCATTTGGTTATTGTTGTTGAGGGAGAAAAACAAGATGGGACAAAAAGTTAATCCGAGGAGCTTTCGATTAGCAGTCAAAGAGACGCCTTTTAAATGGCAGTCAAGATGGTTTAGTCAAAAAAAGAAGAAATATCAAGAATTATTCTTTGAAGATTTAAAAATCAGAAAGTTTTTAGATGAAAAATTGAAAACTGCCGGGTTAGCGGAACTGGAGATCAGAAGGATGACTAAGAAAATAAAAATTGTCATTAAAACCAGCCGGCCGGGAATGGTTATTGGTCGAGGCGGTAAGGGTTTGGAGGCTCTCAAGATAGAATTAATGGAGATGCTCAAGTTAAAAGGTCAGGAAAAAGGCATCGAATTAGAAGTTGAAGAGGTTAAGAATCCTGAGCTTTCGGCAAGATTAGTGGGTGAAAGAATCGGATTTCAGTTAGAAAGAAGAATGCCGACGAGAAAAGTTATTAACCGCACCATGGATAGGGTCATGGGTGCGGGAGCCTTGGGAGTAAAGATCGTTGTCTCTGGTAGGGTTGACGGAGCAGAAATTTGTCGTCGGGAAAAATATTCGCGAGGTAAGGTGCCCTTGAGCACTTTAAGGGCTAACCTTGACTATGCAGAAATTCCTGCGCTAACAAGATCAGGTTACGTTGGCGTTAAGGTTTACATCAATCGTAAGAAGGAGAAATTCAATTAAGATGTTACAGCCTAAAAAGACTAAATATCGAAAACAATTTAGG
>CAZMUE010000080.1:0-2879 GCA_964569725.1 uncultured Gammaproteobacteria bacterium | reverse complement strand
GAGAGACGGATTCCCGATCTTCGGGATCTGCAGAGCGGGGAAGTTGGAGAATTTAACACTCATTATGTTATGGTTAATGATCTTCTGCCGGGACAGGATTATGCTTTTTTGATTGAATCGGCTGGTCAGATTTTTGACAATGATGGTATGGAGTATCGGGTTAAAACTAAAACTGGTTCTTCGGCGATTGAGGTTCACAAGTTAGCCTGGGGAGAAATTAGGAAAACAAGCGATGAACCAGCGGCTGGAGCGATTGTTTATTACTCGGCAGCTAATCAAGAACTTTTGTCCTCTTTAGTTAGCGAAAAGGGTTACTGGGTAATCCCCTTGAAAGGAGTTTATGGAGATTATCAGGGCAGCCTCAATATTTTTGTTCAGGGAGGGAGTATGGGAGCTTGTTCTGGAATTCTAACCACCGAAAATGATTCTCCGGCTCCGCCGATTGTGGTCGGAGAGAGCTTTGATTTTACACAAATAGAAGTTGAGCAGAAAGAAACTGTTCCTGAGGACGCGGGGGTTGGTTTTGGTCTTGGCGGACAGGTCTTTTCTCCTCTTAAAAAAGATTTTGAGGTGATTAACCCTGAAGATGGAGGAGTAATTTACACTCTTAAGCCCCAAATCTTTGGCATAGGTTCTCCTGGAGGAAGAGTGAAAATCATCGTACACTCGCTAGATGTTTACGAAGCAGAAGTGGTCATCGGTGACAACGGCGAATGGTATTTTAATGTTGATCAAGAATTGAATCCGGGGATTCACACCCTGACTTTAGAATATTCTTCACCCGAAGGGCAACAAGAGAATGTAATGCGTTCTTTTGTTCTGGCTGAGGGAGATCTTGACCTGCCCTCATTTTCCGCAACCCCGTCAGGAGCAACTGTCACTCCGAGTCCGATTCCCACCCCGGCCCCAATTGCTAGTCCGATAAATACTCCAGCCCCTACCGCGACCCTTTTTTCTTCGTCGACGCCAACCGAAGTAGAGAGAACTGCCAGACCAGATTTGGATCAGGGTGTTCCTGACAGCGGTTATCTCTTGCCCACTGTGATAATGATTTTGGGTGGGGCAGGGCTTTTTTCCTTGGCGATTCTCCTTTAGCGAGATAATCAGAAAATATTGTAAAATACTGGTTATGGATTCTAAGCGGATAAAAACTATTCTAGTGGCAATGAGGCCAGGGCAATGGACTAAGAATCTAAGTGTTTTTGCGGCGATTATCTTCAATGGTAAATTTTTCGATTGGCCATTCTTCTCCAAAACACTAATTGTTTTTGTGGTTTTTTGTTTGCTTTCTTCAGCCTCTTATTTAATTAATGACGTGATAGACGCTCCTTTAGACAGGAAACATCCCTTCAAAAAAGAGAGGCCAGTGGCCAGAGGAGACCTCTCAGAGCCTTCGGCAGTTAAAATGGCGTTGGGATTGATCCTTTTGGGCTCATCGATTTCGGTTTTCTTTGGGTTACCCTTTTTCATTTTCTGCCTTAGCTTTATTGCCTTACATCTGGTTTATTCTTCCTACCTCAAGCGTCAGGTAATTTGGGACATTGTCGCTATTTCTGCGTCTTTTATCATGAGGGTCTTGGCCGGAGAGATTGCTACTGGATACCATTTGCAGATCTGGCTTCTTCTGACGGTAATTTTTCTTTCTTTGTTCATCGCTAGCGGCAAGAGACGAAGCGAGTTAGTGATAGAGGGAGCAAAAACAAGACATGTTCTAAGCAGATATCAAAGAAGTTTATTAAACTTCTACTTTACTGTTTTTGCCGTGGCAACGCTTTTGACCTATGCGTTGTTTACTTATTTTATGGAACCGCTACAGTTCAGTCCCAAATACCAGCAGTTCTTCCTAAAATATTTTCCCATGGCGTTGGGGAGAAAATGGATGGTTCTAACGGTTTTTCCAGTGATCTTTGGTATCATGCGCTTTGCTCAACTTATCCTGGAGAAACAAGAGGAGGGAGAGAGGCCAGATAAACTTTTGACTTCTGATTTGCCGCTTTCTTTCACCATTTTGATTTGGGGATTAATGACTATTGCGATTATTTATGTCCCCTAAAAACGTTTTTTGGAAAAAATTCCCCAAAATTTTTCTATTGTTATTGATCATTTTTTTGGGTTTACTGACGAGGTTTTGGAACCTCAAGTGGGGGAATGGTTTTTTCTCTCATCCGGATGAGAACAATATGGCTATTAGCATTAGTCAATTAAGGCTTGATGATTTAGATCCTCATTTCTTTGCCTATGGCCAATTACCGCTTTTCCTGGCCTATTTTACCGGGATTGCCTTTACGGGAGACAGTCAAGTTCATTTCTCTCAGGCGGTTTATTTGCTTCGCTTCTGGTCGGCAACCTTTTCGGCATTGACTTTAATATTGGCCTGGTTCTTGGCAAAAGAAATTTTCCGAGAAAACAGAGAGAGATTTCTATTCATTCTATTACTTATCTTCTCGCCGGGGTTAATTCAATTCGCCCATTTTGGCACGACTGAGTCGATGCTCGTTTTTGTTGCCCTGGCTCTCTGCTATTTTTCCCTGAAACTGGCAAAAACAAAAGAGAAAATCTTTGTTTTTCTTTTAGCCCTAATTGCCGGAATAGGTTTGGCGGTTAAGCTAACAGCTGCTCTTTTTCTTCTAACTCCGATTTTGGCAATAACCCTTGCTTTTAAGCATCCTAAAGGGAAACTGGCTCTATGGAGGATTCTGGGATGGTCAGTTTTTTTTGGTCTTTTAACTTTGCTGATTTGGTTCTCTCTCTCCCCTTATAATCTGATTGATTTTAAGGATTTTTACTCTTCATTTGTTTATGAAAGCCAGGTCGCCACAGGCAAGAATTTAGTTTTCTATACCCGACAATTTTTTCAAACAATACCAATCTTTTTCCAG
>CAZMUE010000079.1:0-2903 GCA_964569725.1 uncultured Gammaproteobacteria bacterium | reverse complement strand
TTATATCAGGATGGTAAAGCTAAACTCACACAGATTTTAAAATATGGATTTAATGAATTACTTTATATAGCATTAGAATTCATTGAATCCCGCCAGTTCTACACAAATTAATTTAGATGTTCTTATGCTATAATTAAAAATTATTAATTTTGAAAGAAAAATGTCTAAAGAACAACGAAAATCAGAGGCCGGCGTTGCCGCGATTACAATAAGCCCCAGAACCGGCACTGTTTTGGTCGGGGGTATTGCCACCAGCGACCGCGCTGCTCAGCAAATGATTAATCGCGTCGGCGAAGATTTTGGAGCTCCGACAATCGGCCTTATTGCCACCCCAAAGGAAGAAACGGGGAGAAGCTCTTTCGGATTTTCTGGATCATGGGCAGGTTCCACCTGGCAACCAGCAAGTCCTTTTTTTCGTAGAAAAGAAGAAGCAAATTTAAATTAATTTTAATTTGCCCTGCTGGGCTGAACATATTATAATTGTGCTAGAATTCGTCATTATTGGGCCCGTAGCTCAGTTGGTTAGAGCACCTGCCTTTTAAGCAGGGTGTCGGGAGTTCGAATCTCCCCGGGCTCACCAAAATCTCTTCTGAATATGCTAAAATCAATTTAAATCATGATCATTTTAGGCATTGATCCAGGAACAGCTACCACTGGTTATGGAGTAATTGAAGCCAAAGACGGAAAACTTTCTTTAATTGATTTTGGTTGGGTTTCCACGGAAAAAGACGAACTCCCCGGTAAAAGATTACAGTTTATTTATAAACAGATTTCCCATTTACTTAAAAGCCATAATCCAGAAATCGTGGCCATGGAAAGACTGTTTTTCTTTAATAATGCCAAAACAGTAATGAGGGTCAGCGAGGCCATGGGCGTTATGAAATTAGCCATTTCCAAGAAAAAAATTGAAGTGGTTGATTACGCTCCTCTCCAGGTCAAATCTGTAGTCGGCGGCAACGGGAAAGCTAAAAAAACTGATATGAAAGCGGCGGTCAGAAAATTCCTGGGCATCAGAAGTCCTAAGAAAAAGAAAACTCATTTTGATGATGTTTGCGATGCTTTGGCAATTGCCATTTGCCACGCTAAAAAAACTTTTGAAAACCTAGATATTGCTAAGTCAGGAAAAGTAGGGAAGGGGGTGAGCAAAGCTGGCAGACGTTAAAATCGGCATCATTACTCATTACTTTAACAAAATCGGCGTCGCTGTTGTCGAGGTCACCGATAAACTAACTGTGGGCGATAAGATTAAAATCGTTGGTCATGGCCAAGAATTTGAGCAAGAAGTAACCTCGATGCAAGTTGAACACCAAGCTGTTCAGGAGGCGAAAAAGGGCGACACCGTAGGCATGAAAGTTGACCAGGAGGCGAAAAAGGGCGACGAGGTCTATAAGGTAATGTAATAATACTTGTATGATCAGAGTTATTCATGGCGACGATCAGTTTACCAGTCGTCAAAATTTTTTAATGGCTATTGATCGCTTCCGAGAAAGCCATCCCCAAGCAGAAATAGTCAAGCTTTCTTTTCCAGAACAAGCGTGGGAACAGGTAGCCACCCTAGGAGGACAAGAGTCTCTTTTCCATCAACAACGGGTTATTGCTCTAGAAAAATTCCTCTCCTCAGCCAAACCAAAAGAGTTCCAGAAAATAATTAATCTTAGCTCAAGATTAGCCCTAGGAAGCGAAATTATCTTTTGGGAGGAAAGGGCCCTCAGTCCAGCTAAAATCAATGCTTTTAATTCTCTAAAAAACATTTCTATCCTCAATTTCCCTCTTAAAAAAACTCTTTTCAAATTTCTTGATGAAATCAAACCCAAAAATCAAGCCGAGCTTATAAAAACCCTAAATGCTGCTCTGAAAGACAATCCTTTCGAGTTAGTTCTATCCGTGCTTAAAAACCACTTAAGGCTATTAATCATTTTCTCCAGTCCCCGGGCTAGGGAAAAGGTAAAATTGCCTTTCTGGCGTCAGGCCAAGCTAGAGCAGCAAACAGAAAGTTTTGCCCCCGGACAGCTGGAAAAACTCTACTCTGAAATTATTGAGATGGAATACCAACAAAGATCTGGTTCGCCTCTTTCTCCTAAACTGGCCCTTGAAATGATCATCGTAAAATCTTTAAAATGATTCTTAATGACAACAGCCGCTGCCTATTCCAAAAGAATTGAAAAACCTTGGGGATACGAAATTGTCTTAAGCCCAGAAAACAGTCAGGCTCTGGGGAAAATCGCCCTTACCAGAGCCGGAAAAAGGTGGAGCTTGCAGTTCCACGATCAAAAAGAAGAAACCCTCGCCCTGATTTCTGGCCGAGGCAAAATTATCCTGGAAAACGAAAAAGGAGAACTTGAGGAGCTAGAAATGGTCCCTCAGACTGGGTACACCATCAAGCCTATGCAAAAACACCGCTTCATTGCCGAAACTGAATGCATTACTTTTGAAGTTTCGACTCCAGAAATTGGCAAAACGGTCAGGCTAGAAGATGATTATCAGAGGCCGGATGAAACTGAAGAAATTAGAAAATTACCCAACAGAGGATGGAATAATGGCTAAAGATAAAAAAAGCAAATTAGCCGTCTGGTTTAATGAGATTGGCAAAGACGATATCCCTGTAGCTGGCGGCAAGGGCGCCAATCTAGGAGAAATGACAAAAATAAAAGTTCCTGTCCCTAATGGCTTTATTATTACTTCTGGGGCATATTTCTACTTTCTAAAAAAGAATGACCTTCAAGATAAAATTAAAAAAATCCTTGAGCCGATTAATTACGAAAATGTCGATGAAATTCACGATGCTTCAGACAAAATTAAAAAATTGATTAAGGAGGCTCCGGTTCCAACGAAAATTGCTGAGGAAATTGCCTCTCGGTATTTTAAACTCGGGGGGTTCTTCCGCCTTAAAAATGTTCTGGTTG
>CAZMUE010000078.1:0-2908 GCA_964569725.1 uncultured Gammaproteobacteria bacterium | reverse complement strand
CCCAAAGCCTTGCCAATTCAGGGTCACTTTCTATCAAATCAGCCATAATCACTTCTGTTTGACAGCCAATCCTTTTGTTGTTTCTCGCGAACACCGCTAACATCTCCTTAACTCTCATTCGCCATTCCCCTACTGCCTCTCCTTTACGACGAGCGCAAAAGTTTTGATCAACAACTACCATAGCCCAGGCATCTGTTCTTCTTAATTCATATTCCACCGATTCCGAACTTCTGCTTCTTCGGGCGCTATTTTTACCTTCCAACTTGAGGGTGGAACACATTTCACAACGATGCGGACAACCTCTGTCTACCGAAATCTGGCGGTGAAAAGGAGGCGGATCCCATTTGCTCCTGTCAGCAAAAACAATTGGCCTTACGGCTGTGGTTATGGCCTCTGTTCTTGATTTCAACTGGCCAGCTCTTTCTCTTTCTAAAGAATAATGCTCACGAACGTCAAGGTAGTCTCCCTGATCAAGATAAACCTCGCCATAAGGAATTTCGGCTTCAACTCGACGATAATAAATTGTCTGGCCATTAACTTCTACTCTTTGGAAATCCTGTTGGCTCCTTTTCAGAGCTCCACGATGAATAATTAATTGCTGTCTTTTACCCAACTTCCTTATTGTTGCCACAATCAAACCAGTTACCCCCTCTGCTTCGCCGGTATAAAGATGAGCACCTGTTTCTAACATTTTGACCGGATCAAGTGAAGCCACCACTCCGCCAATGATGACTTCTGCTCCTTTTTCTTTATAAGCTTCGGTTAAGCGACGGGCAATCTCGAAATCATAAGTACAAGTTGCCGCCAACATGGCTATCTCTGGCGGTCTGTGCTCTTCTAGAAAAGCCAAACCATGACGATGGTCAATGATTTGGCATTGCGCTTCTGGCAAATCAGCCTCAATTTCTTGCTTTAAAACCGCCACTGCTAAAGGCGGCAAGCTCATCGCCCCTAAAATGGCATCGCCCACCCGAGCTCCCAAATGGGCAAATAATTCTCCCCCCCTGCCTCGATCCTCTAATTCTTCAAAGATTGTTGAAGCGCTCATCCCGGCAAGATTGGCCATGATTAGGATATCCGTTTCTCTTGGCTCCTCCCTCAATCTCAATTCAAAACGCCTAACTATTCTTTCTGCCAACTGAAGTCTAGCCGCAGCCTCAGCGTCACGCCCTGCTTGCCTTACGGTTCTTCTTAATACTTCTCTTTTTCTTCTAGAAGTCATTAACCGGCAGGCAATACTTTCACTCAAACTCGGCTCTTCTTCTGATTGAATTAACCTTGGTTTCCAAGTCGACATTGAGGCTAAAGAGGTCGCTCCCCAATCTTCATCTCCCAGGTCAAGCATTTCTCTTATTTCTTCACCATGGGTTAGGGCCAAAAGAACTTGGTGAGTGGCAATTCTCGCTAACTCCGCTTGTCTTTCACTTTCTCCCACAGGAAGACGGGCAAAACCACAACCTAAAAGGACAGCATCAACAAGGGAGTTGCCTCTTTTTTCCAGCCAATCAAAAACAGGAGTTGATCTTTCTGTAACCATATAGATTACATTATATTATAGCACAGGGTTTAAACTGATGAAGATTTTTAAACAGTGGCCGCTAGAGGATTCGAACCTCTGACCTTTCCGATGTGAACGGAATGCTCTAACCAACTGAGCCAAGCGGCCAAAATGGTCCTTGACTAATTATAGCAAAGTACCTACACTTAAAACCGAGATGTTCCGAAGAATCTTGGATTTTTTTCTTAACTCAATTCAGGCTATTGTTTTGGCCCTCTCGGTTTTAGTTCTTCTATATCTCTTTGTCGCCCAACCAAATCAAGTCCACGGCACTTCCATGCTGCCCAATTTTCAAGACCAGGAATTTCTCTTGGTAGAAAAAGTCACCTACAAATTTAAAGAACCCCAAAGAGGTGATGTCGTTGTTTTCAAAGCTCCGCCTTCAGAACCCTGCGCCGAAGAAGAATGCGAATATATCAAAAGAGTTCTGGGATTGCCTGGAGATACTATTAAGGTTGACGCTGACAAAATCTGGATTAATGGCGAGGCTCTGGACGAAAAATATTTACCTAAAGACTTTATTACCGAACCAGGCAGTTTCCTCAAAGCTGGCCGGACTTTTATTGTCCCTAATGGCCAATATGTTCTTATTGGCGATAACCGCTCCCATTCTCGCGACTGTCGCGAATTCGGCCCTATTGCTAAAGAAAATATCATTGGCAAGGCTTTCTTTGTCTATTGGCCCCTCCGCGGCCTGCGCTTGGTTCCTAAGGCAAGCTATTAAGATTTAAGGCCCTGAAGAATTTTCTCAAGAAGCTCCAAAACCTCTGTTTTTCTGGCATCAATAACCATTTCTATTCTGGCCCCACCCAAACTGAATGAGGCGACTGCGCGGCCTTTTTTTCTTAGAAGGGTCTTTACTTCTTCGAGAAGATGATTAATTTTCTCCTGATTTTCCTTTTCCTTTTCATCTATCTCTGAAAATTCTAGCTTTTCTTCCTTTTCCGCTTCCAGTTCTTTTTTCAATCTCCTGACAATGGTTTCCGCTTCTCTAACCGAAAACCTATTCCTGAGAATGTTCTTATATGCCTCAATGCTGGTTCTGATATCGCCAATACCCAAAAGAGCTCGGGCATGGCCTTCGCTGATCAAACCGCTAATCAGACCGTCTTTAATTGCCTCGGGCAGTTTAAGCAACCTGATAGTGTTAATTACATAGGCCGGGCTTTTTTTTATTTCTCTGGCGATCTTGCTCCAAGGCCAATCAAATTTCTCATTAAGCTCCCAAAAAATCTCGCCCCTGGCAATTGGATCCAGCTTTTCTCCTTTTTGAAGAAAATCGCTAATTATTTGCTCTGGAGTTTTATAGCGCATCTCAAACTATAGAAACAGTCTTTTTGCCCTTCTTAA
>CAZMUE010000077.1:0-2943 GCA_964569725.1 uncultured Gammaproteobacteria bacterium | reverse complement strand
GTCGCGCACATCTCGCTTCTGGCCGCGTCAACTCTTTTCTCCAAATTATGGTAATCTGCCAAAGCTCGGCCTAGCTTGGCCTCCAGATCAGCTAACGCCCTTTCTAGCGTAATGATTTTATTTTTGCTTTTATCAGACATAAAAAAAGACTCGCCTATTTTCTAACGGCCGGTTTCAGAAATTAATTTAGCAAAATAATCAACTAAAGGAAAGACTGAAGGAAAATTAATTCTTGCTGGACCAAAAGTTCCGATAATTCCTCGGTAGGGACCAGTTCTATAGGTTTGATAAACAAAACCACAGGGCGAGAAGATCTCTCCCCCGAAATCCTCACCGAGAACCAATTTATAATCCTCGTCTTCCATGGCCTTACCAAAAGATCTCTCCAAAATCTCCATCCAAAAATCAGTGGCATCTAAAAGAGAAAGCATTCCCCTAGTAACATCAATGTCGTAAAATTCTGGCGCATCCAAAAGATGGGACAAGCCGTGGATATAGAAATAGCCCTGATTATGACAAGTCATCGCCGGGATATTGGTTCTTTTGGAAAGTTCTTTAGTCGCCTCCTTAAGCATTTTTTCGAATTCATTGCGATAATCCCAAATTCTCTCCTTAACCCCAACCTCTTCGGCTACGCTTAATTTCTTAGGTGTCATCAGATTTTTGACATAGTGCTTTAACCCTAAAGAGGTCGGCATTCTTCCAGAAGAAGCGTGCGGTTTCTGTAAATAGCCGAACTGTGTTAATCTTGCCATCTCATTCCTGATTGTGGCTGGCGAAACACCCAAATTAGACTTTTTTTCAATCGTCTCGCTTCCAACTGGCTCGGCTGTTTCGATAAACTCTTCGACAATAATCTTTAAAAGCTGAAGCTGGCGCTGAGTTAAATTAATCATTAGCAATAGATTAACATGACTGCTAAATGCTGTCAAGAGGCATTTTGAAGGGGCTGTTCTTTCCTAAAAAGAGCTCCGATTCTCTGACTCCATTTTTCCGCCCATTTCTCTGTGCTTATCTTTTCCTTAATTAACCTGAGGGCCGGATTAGTCCCCGTTTCTTTTTGCAGAGAGGCAATCGTAGCAGTGGAGACTCCCAGTCCCTTGCAAATCTGCTCATAATCTTTTCCCTCTCCCAACCAGTTAATAATGGCAATTTTTTTAGCTAAAGTTAAAGAGAGCGGGACTCCAAAAAAATGCTTTGCCAAGATTTCTAATTCTTTAGGGTCTCGGAAGTCGGCTAGAACCTGATAGAGCATTTCTAAAATCTCCCGCCTGACTTCTTTTTTAATTTTCTTTGAAGAAAGTCTCATCTTATCTAAATCAATTATTTTTGGAGCAGGCTTTATTCAACCAAAGAATAGCAAGAGCGAAATTAAATGTCAATCTCTTCTAATGGCAATAAGCAACCCCGCCATTGCCATGATTAATAAAACCATATTAAGGACATGCGCCTGTCTGATTAGTCTTAGAAACAGAAACAAGCTAAAAAAGAAGCCTAAAATTAGGCTTTGAGCAATTTTTTTAATAAAAAAATAAGAAAGGCTGCCAAGAAAGATCAGGGTCAATAAAAAGAAGCCCAATATCACTAGAAAAGATTGTGGCGGAATAAAAAAACATAAATAGCCAATAGCAACCGCAGAAACAATTGCCAGAAGGACTGATAAAATCAGGAGGGCTCTGGATTTTCTAAGGCTTGCTTTTGCCATTATTATTAAGGTATCTTTTCGCTAATGCTATAATTAGTTTAACATGTTCTCCTGGCTATTTTTACTAACAGCAGTCATCTTAATTTTCCTCGCCTTTTGGCTTTTGAATAAAAGGCTCAGTTCTCTTTCAGAATCTCTTAAGCCAGACCAGTCTTTAGTCGAGTGGTTGAAATCACAGCAAGCAGAGGTCCAGCGCTCTAACCAAAACATCAACCAGGTACTCCATCAAACTAATGTTGCCATCAATCAAAGACTGGACAATGCCGCCAAGTTCATTTCCGAAGTGGCCAGGGAAGTTGGGCAAATGAGTGAAATCGGCAGATCAATGAGAGAGCTACAAGAGTTTTTGAAAAGTCCAAAATTAAGAGGCAATATTGGCGAAGAAGTTTTAAAGGACTTGATCGGTCAAATGTTTCCTAAAAAAAGTTTCCATCTCCAATATCAATTTAAATCCGGAGACAGAGTAGACGCTGCCCTTAAAACTGAGGCGGGAATTCTTCCCATCGACTCAAAGTTCCCTATGGAAAATTTCCGCAAACTCATCAATGCTAAAGAAAAGAATGACCAGGAAATTCATCGCAAGGCTTTCGTTGCTGACGTTAAAAAGCATATTAAGGATATTTCTCGGAAATATATCATCCCCGATGAGGGGACTATGGACTTTGCCTTAATGTATGTTCCCTCGGAGTCAGTTTTCTATGAGATTGTCGACAACCCCCAACTCATCGATTATGCCCGCCACCAGCGCGTTTACATTGTTTCCCCAAATACCCTTTACACCCACCTGCAAATGATTCTCCTCTCCTTTGAAGGAAAAAGAATTGAACTGCAGAGCCGTAAAATATTCCAGATACACAGAACGATTCAAAAGGACTATTCTAAAACTGAGGAAGATCTGGACGTTTTGGGAAAGCATCTCAATAATGCTTCAATAAAAATTGGCGATGTTTTTAGATCCTTCACTTCTTTAGGACAGAGAATTGAAGCGGCCAACCAACTCCCTCGACCGGAGACACCGCAAGTTGAACCAACAACCAGAAATGAATGAACCGAAGCTTAATGGTCAGCAAAAAAAAGCTGTTTTTTATGAGAAAGGGCCCTTAATTATTATCGCTGGTCCAGGAACCGGAAAAACAACTGTTGTTACCGAAAGAATCAAGTGGTTAATCATTGAAAAAGAAATCTTGCCCTCGCAGATTCTTGCTCTTACTTTTACGGAAAAAGCCGCTCATGAAATG
>CAZMUE010000076.1:0-2982 GCA_964569725.1 uncultured Gammaproteobacteria bacterium | reverse complement strand
ATCTTTTTATCACCCTCGCTAGGGCGGCCGGGATTCCCGCCCGAGAAATCCAGGGTTTTGCCTACACCAGCAATCCCAAAATTAAACCGACCTTAGTCAACAATGATGTCCTCCATTCTTGGCCAGAATATTGGGATCGGCAAAAAAAACGATGGATCCAAATTGACCCAGCCTGGGAAAAAACGACTGAAGGCCTTGACTATTTTAATAATTTTGACTTTAATCATTTTGCCTTTGCCATCCACGGCGTCGACAGCAAAGCACCTATTCCCGCTGGAGGTTATAAAACGCAAGAAACTCAAGGAAAAAATATTACTGTTAACCCCGCCAGCGATATCTACCTCGCCCAAGAACCAACTTTCCATGCCTTTGCCAGCCTTTCCAAAGAAAATAAAAACTTTTTAGAACTTACTGTCGTTAACCAATCGTTACGCGCCTTTTACGACCTACAGGTTGTTGTAACCATTCCTAAGTTTAAGAGTTCTGTTCAAGAAAGAAAAATTATCGCCACCATCCCCCCCCTGGGAATGAGCCAAATTTTAATTCCCAAGCCCAGTCTAGGCAGTGCTATTTTTTCCGGAAAGAAGAATTTAGAGGTTGAAGTCGGTAATGAAAAAATACAAATCAGCTTGTCTCTAGGAGAAAATTATTATCCTCAAATTATTTTGGGCGCGATTACCAGCATTGGAGTCCTATACCTAGGACTCTTTCTTTTAAAAATGCTCAGAGTTCGCTTGAAATAAAGCTAGGGCTCTGTTATTATGGATGCTATCCAAAATGAAGAGATTGTTGAGAAAATTGGTTATCAATTTGATTTCTCTCAAAATAACCGCCTCTCTAATTACCGCAATTAGCTTTTCTCAAGGCGCTAAAACTGTAATTCTGGCAAGTATCATGCTCACTCTTTTTGACCACCTAATGAAGCCCATCCTTAAGATTCTCCTTTTCCCAATCAACCTTGTCACCATGGGGCTATTAAGGTGTTTTATCGATGCCTTTGGCCTCTATTTAGTTAGCCTAATAATCCCTTCTTTTTCTATCGCCCCCTTTAACTTTCAAGGCACCTCATGGCAAGGCTTTGCCATTCCCGCCGCGTCTTTCTCCCTGTTCTGGACCTATGTCCTGAGTTCTTTTTGTATTGGTTTTTTTATTACCCTACTAACCTGGACGTTTAGAAAATGAAGGGCGTGCTTTTTATCTCACAATTAATCATTTCCATCATCATCATTATCATTATTATTCTCCAATTGCCGCAAGAAGACGCCTGGCAAACCACAACCATTTCTGCTCCGCCAACCAAAAGGGGAGTCGAGAAAATCTTGTTCATTACAACTATCACTTTAATTATGCTGTTCATTATTTCCTCGTTATTACAAGTTGTCTTTTGAACCCGTTCTTTCTTAAATCGTGAAAATTACTAAAAATTTTAGGCTCCAGCTTAAGATAACCTGGAAGTTCTTAACCAAATATGCCAAGCTTATTTTCGTCGGTTTTTTCATCGGCTCCCTAATATTTTTGCTCCAAAGTAAAATGCCAAGATTGATCAGTAGGCTCATCCCCCCTGTTAAGAACATCGGTTTGATCGGGCGCTATTCCATTAATAATCTTCCCCCTGAAGTTTCTGGTCTAATTAGCTATGGTCTCACCGAAGTAAAACCAAACGGAGAAATCAAGCCCTCGCCGCTACTAGATTCGATAGAAATCAGCGACGAGGGTAGGATTTATTTACTGAAATTAGCCAAGGAAAAGAAATGGCATGACGATAAAAAAGTAATTGCAACTGATTTTAATTATAAAATAAAAGACAGTCAGATTTCCTTCGAAGATGACCGAACTATTAAAATCAAGCTGAAGCAACCATTTGCCCCCTTATTAGCCTTTTTTACTAAACCATTTTTAAGAGATTTATTGATAGGAACTCGAGATTATCGAATTAAAGAAGTAAAAAAAACAGGCGACACGATAGATATTATTGAAATCGTGCATCTCGAAAGCTCTACCGCTAACCCCAATCTAAAATTCTACTTCTATCGCAATGAAAACGCCGCAATTTCTGCTTTTAAATTGGGCGAGATAAAAGAACTGCATGGAATCGTAGACTTATCTGTGCTAAAAGGCTGGGAGAATCTTAACATTGTTACCAAAACCTTAACAAACGAAAAATACGCGGCCCTTTTCTTCAACACCCGAAAAGCCCCCTTTTCTGAAAAGAGGTTTCGACAGGCACTAGCTTACGCTATAGAAAAACCACAAAAGGAGGAAAGGGCTCTCGGTCCGATCCCTCCCACATCCTGGGCATATAACAACAATGTCAAAAATTACTCTTTCAATCTCTCGCGGGCAAAAACTCTTTTAAAAAACCTTGAGCTCGGAGAAGGCCAGAATATTACCATTACTATTCACGCGCAAAGAAACCTAATGGATTGGGCTGAAAAAATAAAATCGGGTTGGGAAAGAGGATTGGGGATAAAAACAGAAATCATCGCCTATGATAATTTTGAAAAGGTCCCACAAGATTTCGACATTCTCCTTGGTTACGGAACCGCTGATTTAGATCCAGATCAATATTTATTTTGGCATTCAACCCAAGAAGCAACCAACCTCACGGGATATAGTAATCCTAGAATAGATCAATTACTAGAAGAGGGTAGAAGAACTATAGATTATGAACAAAGAAAAGAAATATACCGAGATTTTCAGCGCTTTTTAGTAGAAGATGCCCCTGCTGTCTTCCTTTTTTATCCAAAAGTCTACAATGTAATGAGATAAAACCTTGGCTTCGTTGAGCTTAAAGTTTAATTTTGATAAACTGAAAACAATCCTGAAGCCGGAGTGCTGGAATTGGCAGACAGGCATCGTTCAGGGCGATGTTTCCGCAAGGAAGTGAGAGTTCAAATCTCTCCTCCGGCACACGGCCGCTTGGCTCAATGGTAGAGCGCTTCGTTTACATCGAAGAGGTTAGTGGTTCGAGCCCACTAGCGG
>CAZMUE010000075.1:0-2989 GCA_964569725.1 uncultured Gammaproteobacteria bacterium | reverse complement strand
TAAGTCGTAACAAGGTATCCGTTCTGGAAGGAGCGGATGGATCACCTCCTTTCTATTTTTTTTAATTCCTGCCACGGACAATCTAGATTGATTTATTTGACTCCAGGTTAAGATCCTGATATTCTTCCCTCAAAGATGAAAACTATTGGTTCTTTCTTTAAGCTTGATGCTTATTTGATGCCTCAACACATTGCTATCATTATGGATGGCAACCGTCGTTGGGCTAGGAAAAGAAATCTTTCTGATACTCAAGGTCATCAGGCCGGAGCCAAAAACTTGGTTGAGATTGTTAATCACTGTGAAAAATTAGGCATAAAACACCTTACTGTTTATGCCTTGTCAACTGAAAACTGGCGCAAAAGAGCGAAAGAGGAAGTTAAGGGGCTTTTTGATCTTTTAGTTAAGATTGTTAGAAGTAAAAAACAAGAGTATGCCAAAAGAGGAATCAAGTTCTTTGTTTTGGGTAACATTCAGGCCTTCCCTTTAAGAGTTAAAAAAGCGATTAAAGAGATGCTCAGGGTAGTCAAGGAGCATGAAAGGTTAAAGTTCAATGTTGCTTTGAATTATGGTGGCCGTGATGAATTGGCCCGGGCAATTAGGCAAATGATTAAAGACGGCGTTAAGCCCTCAGAAGTAAACGAAGAATTAATTTCTCGCTATCTGGATACTGATGGGCAGCCAGATCCTGATTTAACAATTAGAACTGGCGGCGAAATCAGGCTTTCTAATTTTCTCCTCTGGCAGACTTCGTATTCTGAGCTTTACTTTACTGATGTACTTTGGCCTGATTTTAACCCTAAACAGCTAGAAAAAGCGATTGCTGTTTATCAAAAAAGGCAGAGGAGATTCGGTCAATAATTAACTTCTTTTTTGAGTTTTTCAATACCTCGCAGGAAAACTGGTTTTCTTTTTAAGAATTCTTCCCTGGACCAGAAAAAGTGAAAGCTGTTGATATTCATTTTCATCAATTTTTTCTTCAGCCAGAAATTGGCGATCTTCATAATTTTAAGAGGGATAATGGGATATTGCTTGAGGAGCGATTCCTCAGCCTTCTTGATCCTTTCTAGGCTCCATTCGTCAAGCCGATCCATATCAACTAATATTTTTGTTTCCATGAATTTAATTTGGAAAAGCGGAAAGCGACAAGAATGATGATTGCTGATAAGATATTTAGTTTTTCGGAGGAGGTTTCTGTCGAGCCTGGTTTTTTTTGTCGCCTGGTTAAAAACCAACATTGATCCCCAGCCGTCCCAAAAGATTTTTAAAAAGCCGTTAAAGATATTTTTAAGGGATTTTTTAACTGTCCAGGAGTCGTGCCAGCAGATGGCTAAAAGTAAAGTATCAAAATCGACCTCCTCTTTGGCTATTTCTTGGGTTTCATTTAAAAAACGATTTAGATTGTCGAAGATGCGGTAAAGGTGGAAAATATCATGGAAAGGATCAACGCTTTCGGCAGTAGTTTCTATGCCCTGCAAACAGAGATTTTTTATGGACTCGGCGAGCTGAATTTTATTTTTACTCAAAAATTTTTCTAGGGTCATTTTAGCCGAGGATAGAGATATGGAAGAGAACTTCGACTATCTGGATAATAAAATACGAGGCAAAGATAATTAGAAAACCAATTAAGGCGGAAACAATTTTATTAACTCCTGTTTTGACTCCTTCGGCATTACCACCAGAAGTAATTAAATTTAAACCTCCGATAACGAGATTGATGAACATCAGCAAGCCGGCAATAACATAAACATAAGGGAGGATGGCGCTGATAATGTTGCCTAAACTAGGATTAGAGCCTAATCTCCAGCCGGGGATAATGCCATAGTCAGGGATAGTTTGTGATGTTACCGAACTGCCTCCGCTTGCAGCTCCGCCAGCGATTCTTCCGATCATTCTGCCTAGTGATTCAAACATAGTTTTATAGTCCTGGAATTCTTAAAATGTCAACCCCAATTACTTTCAGGAGGAAAAGTGAAAAAATCACTGTTAAAAGGCCAATGACGGCACTAGTAATAGTTTCTCGACCAGCCTGAATCTTTTGCGGATTACCTCCAGAGGTGGTAATCTCGATGGCTCCCTTAATCATTAGGAGTAACGAGATGCCGCCGGCGATTCCCATGAGGAATGGGAGGATCCACGCAATAAAACTTTTTGAGGAATCCATGGGAATGCAACCTATGGCTGATTTTATTCCGTTCCATTCTCCACTTCCCCCTGGTTGACAAAAAGGATCAAGAGCGGCAAAGGCGGGTTTCATTCTTAAAAATGATAACACAAAAAGACAGAATTCAACAATTAGGTATAATGTTAATAATGAAAAAATTTCTAGCCTCAGTTCTGCTGCTAATTCTTTTTTTGTCCTCGGCAACCGTAGTCTTTGCTAATGAATGTCGTTCTGATTGCCGGAGCATTGAGGAGTGTGAACGTTTTATTAAAGAATGCGAGAAAGTTCTTGAGCCCTACCAAAGCGCTAATCTCAAGAACAGAGAGACCCTTCAAAATTTTGAAACTCAGGTAAAGCGGTTCGCGAGCATGATTCAAAGCGCGAGTAACAAGATTGATGCTCTGGAGGAAGATATTGTTGATCGGGAAGCGAATATGGAAGTGCAAAAGATTCTTTTGGCAAATCGTTTACGCCGTTACTATATTCATCAGCGCCATTTTTCTCCGCTTCTTGTTTTTCTCAATACTGATTCTGCCTCGAGATTTGTCAGGGTTATTTTTTATCAACAACTAGCGGCCAATGAAGACAAACAAGAAATTCTCTCCTTGAGTGAACAATTGGCTAGACTGAAAGCTGACAAAGAAAAACTGGAAGAAAATAAAATCTGGCTAATCAGCCAAAAAAAAGAGTCAGAGAAGCAAGTTACTTTCATGAAGCAAGAGGTGGCTAAAGCAGAGGATTACATTGGCGAACTTTCTTCTAACATTACTAGTCTTTCGGCAAAGCAGAAATCCCTTTTGGAAGCGAGGTCGGGTACTTTCACCAGTA
>CAZMUE010000074.1:0-3002 GCA_964569725.1 uncultured Gammaproteobacteria bacterium | reverse complement strand
GACCAGCCATCACAAATCTCCTCACCGCCAATATAGCCCTCGAATCTTTCCACTAAACCTGGCTTCTGGACGTGCTTTTTTGACAATGGGCTGACTTCCACAGGATAGTCAATCACCCAAATTGGTTTAATCAGTTTTTTTGGCACCAGACGGTCAAAGATTTTATAAACCAGCTCTCCTTTACTCTCTTTGCCACTAATCTCAATCGCATTTTTCCCAGCAAAGACAAAAAGCTCTTCTTGGGTTGCTTTTTCAACGTCTAGCCCCAATTCATCTTTGAAAATTTTTTTCATTTCAACTCTCGGCCATTTCCCTGCCAAATTAATCTTTTTACCATGAATGATAATCTCCTTTTTGCCAAAAAGTTTCTGAGCTATGAATTTAAACAAACCTTCAGTAACATCCATGATCCGTTGATAGTCAGCATAAGCCTCATAAAACTCAATCATAGTGAACTCTGGATTGTGGGAAAGATCCATGCCTTCATTACGAAAGTCCTTACAAATCTCGTAAACCTTATCATAACCACCAACCACCAATCTTTTTAAGTAAAGCTCATCGGCAATTCTCAAATACATCCCCATATCCAAAGCGTTAAGATGGGTACGAAACGGCCTAGCGTTAGTCCCGCCATAAAGAACCTGAAGGGCTGGAGTCTCCACTTCAATGTATCCTTGACTATCTAAATACTCCTGAATCGCCCTAACTAGCTTACTCCTCAAATCAAATCTTTTTCTCGTCTCCGGATTCAAAAGTAAATCCAGATAGCGCTTTCTGTAGCGCTCCTCAATATCTTTGAGACCATGCCATTTTTCTGGAAGTGGCCTCAGCGCTTTGGCCAAAAACTTAAAGTCAGCAACATCAATAGTAATCTCTCCTGATTTTGTTTTTACTACTTTACCCTCAATGCCAATAAAATCACCAATGTCAAAAAGCTTAATGATCTGATATTTATCCTTACCTAATTTATTCTCCTGAAACCAAAGCTGAATCCTCTCAGTAGAATCAACCAAATCAAAAAAAGCAATTTTCCCGTGACCACGAGTGGCCATAATCCTACCTGCCGTTTTCACGGTTTTTCCTAAAGACTTTTTTACCTGCGCGCAGGTGTATTTTTTATCAAAACTGGAAGGATAAGGGTCAATGCCTAATTCACGGAGTTTTTCTAGCTTCTCTTTGCGGCTTTTAATAATTTCTTTTAATCTGATCTGCATTGCTTAAAATGATACCACTTCAGGCAATTAGGCTTCAATAGAAAGAATCTCGTAAGTAATCCTTCCGGCTGGAATTTCTGTCTCTACCAGATCTCCTGCCTGCTTACCCAGCAAAGCCTGACCTAAGGGCGAATTGTGAGAAATCTTGCCGTTCAGGGGGTCTGCTTCACCATCGCCAACAACTTCTAAGAGCTTCTCGTTATCTCGAATCTTAACCTTCACTCTTGAGCCAATACTAACTCTCCCATTTTGGGCAATACGGACTACTTGAGCACCGTGGAGAAATCTCTCTGCTTCCTTAATCTTCCGGTCCAGAATCATCAGCTGATCGCGAAGGTGATTGGTAAAAGTACCGTCATCAGAATCGCCGCTTTTCCTTATCTCGTCAATCTGCTCAATGAGCTCTTGACGCTTTAAGGTTAACTCGGCTAATTTCTTCTTGAGCTGCTCATAGCCTTCTGGAGTTAGTTTATTAGTCATTTTTTCCTTTAATCTTGTCTGTTTTTTTAATTAAAAAACCCCCTTCTTTCAGGGGGTCAATTCCGCGGAAATGAAACCCCCTACGTCTTAGGGTTGATGATAAAAACTTTGCAGGTCAAATACCTTTTTTCCATAAGCACAAGCCTAATTATATCACATATGAACAAGGCTTTTGTCAATAGGGAAAGGCATCAGAAATTATGATTAAGTTCTCTTTGGAAGCCGATCTTCGCGGACCAAAAATAATCTTCTTTCCTCTATCCGGATAGGGGCCACCCCGGTCTCCTGAGCTAAGTTCAGGGCCTGCCTCAAAGACAAAACAGCGCCTTTCTCGCCTACTGGAAGAAAACCCCCAGAAGTAATTGAAGCCGTCATTCCTGCGGGCGCCTCATTCCTTTCTAAAACAAAAACTACCGCATCCTCTCCCACAAAGCGCACATGGGCCCTTTCTGATCCCAATCCTTGCTCCATTATTCGCAGGGCTTGTCCAGGAGCAACTTCTTCCTCCTCTTCCCTATAGTCAATCGCCGCTCCATTAATAGTGTTGAATCTTATTCTCAAGCCCTTAATCTCTGGCATAATATTAATTATAACGAAAGTAATTTTTCTTTTCAAGATCACCTAAAAAGCAGATATTGCCAGTCAACTCCTAGTGCATCTCCTTCCAGATATGCTAAAATCGTCTCAGGAATGCCTCAAACCATAGAAACTCAAGCCTTCGGACAAGGAACTCCATCCCGCAGGATAGAATTAGAACAAAGAGGCCCTATAACTAGGGTAACCATTAGTATTCAGCAAGCAACTAATCCTGTCACAGTAAAATTTCCGCCAGGAACAGAAATTTATTTCGAGGGGCAAGGGGGTTTCCGGCCCCTTGAACCAGAAGAAATTGTTTTTGCCAAGGAAATAACCTTTTTTGGTGAAGGCATGTCAACCGGAAGAACATTAGAGGACCGTTTCTTCAAGGCCATGGACGATCCCCTTCAAATCACTCCCTTGAGGGTGATTGAAGAATAAAAAACCCTCTCAAATGATATAATATTCCAGCTCTAGGCCCCATCGTCTAGCGGTTAGGACACCAGGTTCTCAACCTGGTAACCGGGGTTCGATTCCCCGTGGGGTCACCACAAAAACCAACGCTTTAACTTTCTAAAGCTACTTCCAAGACATCGTCTATTTTTGAAGCAAAGATAAACTTAAGATCATCTTTTACTTTCTTGGGAATCTCTACTAAATCTTTTCTATTATCCTTAGGCAGAACAATAGTGGTTAAGCCTGCCCGGTGGGCAGCAAGGACTTTTTCCTTTA
>CAZMUE010000073.1:0-3062 GCA_964569725.1 uncultured Gammaproteobacteria bacterium | reverse complement strand
CGGTTACGGGTTGCCTATAAATTGGCTCATAAATTTCTCTCAGCCGGTCAACAGCCTCACTTAGATCCCAAAAGCCGTCAAGAAGCAAGGCGGTTTGGGGAAGTTCTCCGAGGGGTTGGGTAGTATTGCTAAAAATGATGGCGCCGGTTTCTCCTTCGCCTTGGCAGTCGGCGGTAATTCTTTCTCCTGGCTGTAGTCTTGCATATTTTGATGGGCCAGGCCTTTGGGGATCGTGGATGCGAACAGTCAGGAGCTTTCTTCCTTCTTGAATAGTTGTTAGATAACCGCTTCCATAAAAGCGGAGTCTGCTTCTTTCAACATAATTTTTATTATACCCATTTTAATTCTTTAGTCAAGAATTTTTTGCTAAAATATCTTTATGGCAGTCTACAGGAAAAGGCAGGCTAATCTTTATAATCTCAATGCAAAAAATCCGTTTCGGATCAGTCGCAGCAAAATTGACTTGTTCTTGGAATGTCCGCGCTGTTTTTATTTAGACAGGAGATTGGGATTAGGAAGGCCAAGCATGCCTGGTTTTTCCCTTAACTCTGCGGTTGACGCGTTACTTAAGAATGAATTTGACCTCTTGCGAAAAAAAGGCCAGCAGCACGAATTAATGAAGAAATATAAGATTGAGGCGATTCCCTTTTCTCATCCTGACCTGCCGATTTGGCGAGACGATGTTTATAGATTTGTCGGCGCTTCGGTGATTCATAGGCCTACTAATCTGGAAATCTGTGGCATTGTTGATGATCTTTGGATTAATAGAAAGGAAGAACTTCTAATTGTAGATTACAAATCTACGAGCACCTCAACAGAGATTTCTTTAGAGGATGAGTACAAACAGGGTTATAAAAAACAAATGGAAGTTTACCAGTGGATTTTCAGACGAAAAGGTTTTCGGGTTAATGAGACTGGTTACTTTGTTTATGCCAATGCGACTAAAAACAGGCCGAGATTTGACGGCAAGCTAGAATTTGAAATGCTGATTATTTCCCATAAGGGTAATGATCTTTGGGTAGAGCCGATCCTTTTGAAAATAAAGAAATGCCTTGAGGCAAAAGAAATCCCTCAGGCCAATCCTCAATGCGAATATTGCCAATATAGAAAATTAATTAGAGAGGAGGAGGGATGAGCAAAATCATTGAGATTATAAACTCGAAAATAAAACCAAAAGAAAGAATTAATGCCTTTTTTTGAAAAAACTATCAGTCAAGAAAAAAACAATGACGTCAAAAACGTTTACCTAAGGGTGACGAAAGCCTTTCCATTAAAAGCGAATAAAAGCGTAGATTGTGGATAGTTGCCAGTCTGCCGGCAGTCATCTCCTTAATCCGGAAAAGATGAGCCAAGTAGGCGCGACTGTAGTTTCTGCAAAGAAGGCAATCACAGGCAGAGCTAACCGGCCGATTGTCCTGATAATATTTTTCTTTATCAGGGACAAAGTAGGAGTAGAATTTTGGTTTTTTGATGTCAATATCCTTGATCGAGTCAGCTTCATAAACATAAAGCCTTTTATGTCTAGCGTCCCTGGTGGGGAGGACGCAATCAAAAATGTGATAGCCCAAGTCAACACAGCCGATAATTTCTTCTGGCTTGCCAATTCCTAAGCCATAAAGGAGATAATTTTCCGGAGCAGATTCGGCAATAACTTTAGCCACATCATAATTAAAAGTGCCGTCTTTTTTAATTGGCCAACCGCCGTAGCCAAAACCATCAAAACCGATTTTTAAAAGTTCTTCAGCGCATCTTTTTCTGAGGTCAAGATAGTCGCCGCCCTGCACCACGGCCAAAAGATAGGGTCTTTTCTCCTGAGGCAATTTTTTCCTTTTGCAAATCTTCAAGAATTCCTCTTTAGACCTCTTGGCCCAAAGAATCGTTCTTCTGACCGTTTCTTCGGCCTCATGACGAGAGTCATTCTGTTCGGTGAAATCGTCTAGGACCACAACCATGTCTGTTTCTAATTCCATTTGAAAGGCAATAGAATCTTCGGGTGTAAAAAGGATTTTTTTACTACCCTGAGGTTTGAAAGTAACCCCATGATCATTGACCGCTCCTCTTTTGGAATTGCTTTTGGCTAAAGACATAACTTGGAAACCGCCAGAGTCAGAAATGACGGCTCCAGGCCAATTCATAAAACCCCTAATGCCTTGGTGTTTTTTGATCACTTCCTTACCGAGATTTCGATAAAGATGATAAGTGTTGACTAAAATTCCTCGAGTTTTACTTTCTTTAATGTCTTGAGAATCAAGGGCCTTGATAACTGCCTGGGTGGCGTCAGGAAAAAAAACTGGCAGCCTGACCCTTGCATTGATTGTTTTGAAATATTGCGGCTTCATCTTTGGTCTTTAGATTATATCCTATGTTAGAATTAACAGCATCATGAAAGTGCATTTTGTTTGTACGGGCAATGCTTTCCGGAGTCGTTTGGCCGAAGCCTATCTAAATTCTAAAAAGGTTTTAGGACTGCAGGCTTCTTCCAGCGGGATTGATGCTGGCCAGGCTGTTAATGGGCCGATCTGCTGGTACGCGGCGAGAATTGTTAAATATCAGGATTTGGTTTCTTATGTTAGCCCTTGCTGGCAGGAGACTATTCTGGAACATCTGAAAGCGGATCTAGTTATCTTCATGCAAGACAGGCATTACCAACACTGTCGTGACCGTCTAGGCTTTGAGGGTAAAAATTATGAAATTTGGGATATTCCCGATATTCAAGATGTTGGCTTAAGCTGCGATTTTGAAAGTTTGGAGAAAGACTTAGAGAAAATAAAGGCTACCGAAGAGATTTTTTTGCAAATCAAAGAAAAAACCGACCAGCTTTTGCAAAAATTGGGCCTCAAGGTAAAATGAAATTAATGCAAAAAGTTTCCAAGCAAAAACTTTTCCTTTTGTTAGTTCTGCTGCTGACGCTTTTGGCGGTGCGCGATTTATTTAAGCCAGGCTATTTCTTAATGCATGACGACTTGCAGATGATGCGTCAATTACAAATGGAAAAGTGTTTTCGGGATGGGCAAATTCCTTGTCGTTGGGTTCCGGATATGGGTTACGGTTATGGTTATCCT
>CAZMUE010000072.1:0-3090 GCA_964569725.1 uncultured Gammaproteobacteria bacterium | reverse complement strand
AAAAGGGTCGAGAAACGGCTAGCGGGGTTTTGGTCGGAGACGGAAAAACAGTTATTTTAAAAGAAGTTCTTTCCAAAGAAGCCCTGGCGGCGGGTGATTTGGTTGGCGTTTTGGGTACCAAGGAGGTTCTCTTGGTGGCCAAGGTGGAGCAGGTGACAGAAAGCAAAGACGGCGTTTACAAAGAGGCTCTTTTAGATTGGAGGGTTGAGCCGAACAAACTAGTTACCGTCTTGGTCGGTAAAGACTAAAATGAAAGAAAAAACAAAAAAGATTATTTTCCGGGTAGGCCTTTTTGGCCTTTTGTTAATGGTTTTCTTTATCCCTACCGGTAAAATAGAACTGCTTTTGGCGGTTCTTTTGGCTTTTTGGGTCTGGTTTGAGGATAGGGGGAGCGAGTGGTTGGCTTTCGGTCTGGGATTTACTCATGACCTTTTTTGGGATCAACGTTTAGCCAAAACTAGCCTTTTGTTATTGATGCTGGTTTTGGCAATCAGGCTTCTCAAGCAGCTTTTTTCCCTGAGAAAAGTTAAAGGACTTCAGGTCTAGGAATGGAAGAAAAAATTCCCCAAGAGAGATGGTTGCCTTTTTTCCTTATCATCCTTTTTTCTTCATTACTGCTTTTGGCTAGGGCCACGGATTTAATGATAATCAGGGGGAGTTATTTTAGGCGCTTGGCTGGCCAGAACAGAATCAGGAGAATCAATCTTCTTGCTGCCAGAGGCAAGATCTTGGATAAGAATGATCGTATTCTTGCCCAAAATGTGCCTAAGTTTTTCGACGGGCAAGAGCTTATCAGCAGAGAAACAGCTTTAGAGTTTAAAGCCCAGGGCAAAGAGGTGGGGGAAGAGCTGGTTAGAGAATATCCCTACAAGGAAGCAACGGCTCATTTGCTCGGCTATTTGAGCAAAGTTACCGAAGCGGAGCTTAAAGAAAAGAGTTGTGAAACTAGTTATTTGATGCCGGATTGGGTCGGTCGTGCTGGCATAGAGGCAGAATACGAATGCCTTTTAAAGGGAAAGCCGGGCCAGGAATTAATTGAAGTTAATTCTCAGGAAGAGCCGATCAGAAAATTAGGCAAAATTGATTCTCAACCGGGCAAAGATATTCGTTTGACGATTGACGCTTGGTTCCAGGAGAAGATTTACCAAGAGATCAAGGACAAAGGGCAAAAGATGGCCGTGGTTGCCCTAGAGCCGAAAAGCGGTTCTGTTTTGGCCATGGTTTCGGTGCCTTCTTTTAACGCCAACGTTTTTTCTCTGAGCAGGAGCGAGACAGAAATCAACAGACTTTTAAAAGACAGCAAGAATCTTCCTTTTCTGAATAGAACTATTGGCGGGGTTTATCATCCAGGATCAATCTTTAAGATCGTTACGGCTACGGCTGGTTTAATGGAGGGCGAGATCGATCCGGAGACCACAGTTGAGGATACGGGAGTAATCAAGATAGGCGAGTGGAGTTTTGCCAATTGGTATTTTACCGATTATGGCAGAACCGAAGGGGCCGTTGATTTAATAAAAGCGATTAAGAGATCAAACGACATTTATTTCTACAAATTGGGCGAGTGGTTAGGCGTTGACAAACTAGCGGATTGGGCAAGGAAATTCGGTCTGGGTAAAGCTTCGGGCGTTGATTTGCCCGGAGAAGTGGCCGGTTTAGTTCCCGATCCGAAATGGAAAGAACAGGTTAAAGGAGAAAAATGGTTTTTGGGAAACACCTATCATTTTGCTATTGGGCAAGGAGATCTGACCATGACGCCGCTCCAGGCAGCTTTAATGACAGCCGTAGTTGCTAATAATGGCAAAATGTGTCGACCTCACTTGATTAATAGCGGGGAGATAAACTGCCTTGACCTTGGTATTAAAGAGAGTTATTTGGGGCTGATAAAAGAGGGGATGGCCGAGGCCTGTTCAGAAGGAGGAACAGGTTTTCCATTCTTCGGTTTTAAGCCTGAGGTGGCTTGCAAAACCGGAACTGCTGAAGTAGGCGACGGGACTAAAGATTCTCATGCCTGGTTCACTGTTTTTGCGCCAGTAGATGATCCTAAAATTGTTTTGACCATCCTTATTGAAAGGGGCGGCAGTGGAGCCTACGAGGCTGCCCCTATAGCCAAGAATATCCTGCAAACGTGGTTTAACCGTTGATTAGCCCAGGAGATGACGATCTCTGGCCCAACTTGTTTCGGATCCTGAGGCTAAAGAGTAATAATTTTCGCCTGGATGCTAATGATCTTTTTCAAGATCTCTCCAGCCAATGAAAAAAATTATCTCATATTAGCCATTTGCAAAACAGGCGTCAGGGGCTTATAATATATTAATTTTTTTGTTAACAATCTAAAAGAGAAATGCCGCTTATTGAATTTAAAAGTAGTTCCCGGTTCTTAAAGGATGACGCCGGTATTTCCGCAAGAGTGATTCTTGAGCCTGTTGAGGAAGCGACTCCGGCGATGACGACATTTGGGGTTTTTCCAAGAATGGAATTGGTGGAGCAGACGGTAGAGGTAAGCTTGCCATCGCCAATTGCAGTAGAGACAACCACTAATAAGCCGAGAGAGGCAATTGGGGTCATTAGAACAATCTTCGGATCTCTGCGAACCCGAGATTAACGATTTGCTATTTCTCCAGGTTTGCGCTAAGATCTCTTCCAAGATGGCGGACAACTTAAAAAAGACTAACCGAAAAGAAAAGATTGCCAGCGCGGCGGCCAGGAAAAGAGCTGTTGAACAGGTGAAATGGGATCAGACAGCCGTGATTAAGAAGAGAGAAGAGGCAAGGAGAATTTTGGAAATGATGAAAGGCGAGCGCTTTAATCAAGATCAGAACTTCCGCGGTTTACAAATAAGAAGGCCGATAAAAAGATTTATCCCCGGATAAAATTATTGCCTTTCTGCCCTGATGTATGTTATAATAATCATCAATATAAGTTATTTAAAACTGTTTCTTTAAGAATGTCATCTTCTAGTGATTATTTTCGCAGGGAGCGAGAGAAAATGATGCGGGACGTGAGGAGCCGAGGTCTTTGGGGTTGTGTTAGTCATGCTGTCAATTGTGCTCTGGATGTAGATTACTATCGCGTAGCCTCTGGTTGGTATGA
>CAZMUE010000071.1:0-3131 GCA_964569725.1 uncultured Gammaproteobacteria bacterium | reverse complement strand
GTAGGAGTCACGGTTAAGGTTGGCGTCAACGTTGGCGTTATTTCTGACGGCTTAGGACGATTACCAAAAGCGACTGTGCTGACTTTTCCTTCTTCAATAACGATTGTCTGTCTTGTTGGCGTCGTGGCCTGCCAGCCTTCTTTCGTATCTTCAGCAATGCTGACTCTAACTCCAGGCGATAAATAGACGACCGGACCATAACCATTACGCCACCAATTAGTCCAGTAATCGTAAAGTTTTTGCTCAATGCTTGGATAAGAATAGCGGAAATGCCAATCTAAACCCACTTCATACCATTCGCGAATCCCATTGCCATTACTATCCTTAAATTTAACAATCTTAAAGCCTGATTCTAGTTTAGGAGTTGGTGTTGCTGTCAGTAAAGGCGTTGCTGTCGGCACTGGCGTTTTAGTCGGCCCAGTTGATGTTGGCGTTGGGCTCGGCGGAACACAGGGATTTCTCAACCAAGCTAAACCCCAATAAGGACCATAATTGTTGCCAGAATAATAATAGTAAATATCTACTTGCGCAGAGCCGCACTGGCCGTTATTACCAACTAATTTTTCAGCATAAGCTTCTCTCGTTGCCCCAGCACTAATGGGAACTCCCTTTTGCCAACTGACTGAAGAGTGGTCATAGCAATTATCTGTTGGCCCGGCTTTTTCACACCAAAAAGTTTCTTCCTTGATATCAACATAAACTACTTCATTGGTGTTGTTCTTTAAAATGATTTTCGCCCAAGCTTTTGATCCAGAAGGGCAAACTGAAGGATGGCTTGGCCAAGAGCCGCAATTTGATTGATAAGAGATCACCTCTACGGGAAGTTGCGCTTCTGCCCTATTAACTGAAAATAGGCACAAAATAGTAGCGAAAATTATCAAAAAAAGGGCAGATAGTCTCTTGACTCCTTTGATCATCTATGCTATTTTAACTTTAAAGGGCATTGTTATTCGCGTCCACATTCTTTTCAACCCAGGAATGACGGTAACAATGCTCTTTTCTAATTTTTAAAATAAGCTTCCGCTAAAACTCATTCTCACTAACCTACTCCTTAATCGGCCTAACTCTTCTATTTGTTTTTTCTCTTTTAAGTCAGGCTCTTTTCTCTCTAAATCCAACCAATTTTTCACTCTTTCCAGAAACATCTTCATTTTCATTGTCAACACTTTACCACCTCCCCCAGAACTTGTCAAGACCCATAGAAAAATTACTCTCCAAAAACCACAGTCCTATATCTTTTTCTACTGTGTAATTTAGCCTTAAAAATACCCCATCAACGACCTTTCTCGGTAATTGTGGAAAACTTCCGGGAGACGTTTTAACAACTAGAAGAAGCCGTTTCTTTTTTTATCTTTGCCAGTTTATCGCAATTACTCTCCGTAATCACTCGCAAAAAACCTAGGGCCTTAGCTTGCTTTAATCTTTTTTCCAGGCGGCTAACGCTGCTCACCTCTCCTAAGAGAGAAACCTCACCAATAAAAACAGATTTCTTTTTTAAGGGTTTACCCGCATAGGAGGAATAAATCGCTGCGCAAATAGCCAAATCGGCCGCAGGCTCGCCGATTTTTAGACCTCCGGCAACATTCAAGAAAATGTCATATTTAAAAAGAGGAATTTTTAAGTATTTCTGACAAACAGCCATTAGCATTTCGCTGCGATTACGCTCCAAACCGTTAATAACCCTTTTCGGTAAAGGCAAGAAGCTTTGTGTTACTAGAGCTTGGATCTCAACCACCATTGGCCTAGTTCCTTCAATCACCACTGCATAGGCAGAACCTGTCTTTGCTTTTTTCCCAGAAACGCCCTCACTATAAAAAAAAGATAAGTCTGGAATCTCTTTTAGACCAGAGTCAGTCATCTGAAAAACACCCACCTCATCAGTTGGCCCAAAACGATTCTTAACCCCTCTCAGGAGACGTAAATCATGATATCTTTCTCCTTCAAAATAAAGGACGGCATCAACGATGTGCTCAATTACTTTTGGCCCCGCTAACTCGCCTCCTTTGGTAATATGACCAACTAAAAAGGTGGCGATTTGTTTTGTCTTGGCTAATTTGACCAAACGATTAACTGATTCCCTCACTTGGCCAACCGAACCAGCTCCAGAAGCTAAATCTTCAGTGGTCAAGGTTTGTACTGAATCTACGATTAAGAGAATCCTTTCTTTTGAAGAAACCCCTTCTAAAGAAGCTATAATCACATCAACATCGGTTTCAGTAATAAACTGGAAATTCTTGGCAATCTTTTCTTTACCCAGAGACTGAGTCTTAAAGATCCTCTCCAACCTGAGACCTATTTGTCGGGGTGACTCTTCACCGCAAACATAAATAACCTTGGCTCCTTTTTGAGCCATTAAAACCGCTACCTGGGTCAAAAGCGTGGATTTACCAATTCCTGGTTCACCGCTAAAAAGAATCGCTTCTCCAGAAACTATTCCGCCACCTAAAACTCGATCAAGCTCACCAATCTCAGAACTCAATCTCTCTGTTTTTTCGTTCTTAAGCTGGGAAAAATCAATTAAAGTAGTCGTGGTTTTTTTCTTTTTACCATCTTTCTTGCTAATAAAAGCCATTTCCTCAGCAAAAGTATTCCACTGACCACAATCCGGACACCTGCCTAACCATTTTGAAGATTGATAACCGCAGTTCTGGCAAGCAAAAATTGATTTGTTCTTCACCTCAACCAGAGTATAGCACCTTTTTTCCCATTGATTCTTGTGGAAAAGTCTATTAGAATGTTAATAACCTGCTTCTTTTAAATTCCTGCCTTTTCTTTAGAAAATCATGGATAACAACCTTATTTGGAAAAACATTCTTGAAGAACTAAGGCTCACTGTCTCCACAGCTGCTTTTCAAACTTTGTTTTCCCAAACCCAATTAATCTCTTTGGAAAAAGACATCGCTACTATCACTTGTCCCAACCCTTACCTCGTTGATCTCATTGAAAGGCGATATTATCAAATTTTGAAATCTATTCTGGATCGACAACTAAAGGGAAATGTTAATTTAATTATCACTGCCCAAACTTCGTCACCCAAAACCGAAGCCTCCAGGCCAGGGCCTCTTTTTGAAAAACCCTCTTCTTCTTCTTCAGTCCATCCAGCTGTTTTTGATCCGAAAACCGGTCTTCAT
>CAZMUE010000070.1:0-3165 GCA_964569725.1 uncultured Gammaproteobacteria bacterium | reverse complement strand
TATCAAAAAGAATTCCAGAAAACCCAGGATAATCAGATAAAAACAAATCAGAATTATCGACGATTACGGCGAACCCGGCCGAAATCAGATTAGCATTTCCCTGCTTAAGAGCAAGACCATGATCTGTATCGTTCTCCCTGAGCCTCCATCCCGTCAGGTCAACCGTTCCTAATCCCGTGTTAACAATTTCAATCCACTCGTGATCCCCGTCAGCCCCCTCCCAATCATACATAATTTCATTGATTGCCACCTGTGCTTGTGTCTTCGAAGGACTGGCAAGAAAACAGAAAAGAAAGAACAGGCAAGAGACGATTTTAAACTTTTTCATAATTGATGTGAAGATAGTAGGTTGAGAAATTGGTATCTTGATGCTTAACCTTTACGTACCTTAAATAACCACTACCGCACCTGATGCTACCGTTATAAAGCGTTCCCGGCTTGACTGATTTCACGCTAGAGTCATCAGCGACAATATCAATACCGCTATGAAATTTATAGGGGGCACCACCAGTTCTAATCCACCAGGTATCACCGCCAAAACCTTGAGTTAGCTCTATCGGGGCATTAAGGGGCCAGATCCAATTACCACCAAAATAATAGGCATCGCCGCTACGATTATCCAAAGTGGTCCCTCCCAAAAAAGAAAAAGGATTAACGACAGTATCGCCATCATGAACTTCAAAATGAAGGTGTGTTCCGGTTGAGCAAGGAGAAGACCCCAAAATAACACTGGCAATTCTTTCTCCTTCGCTGACGCTGCCGATTTGCTTCTCGTCTCCCTGGCCAGCAACAATAGCCTGAATGGCTCTAAATTCTGCCATGGCTGATGCCAACATTTCTTGGTATTTTTTTTCATCACTTTTGGTCACTGCCAAAAGATGCTCTTTATCCTTTTTTTGCTGGTCAAGGCCTAGCTTCTGTTTGGCTAAGGTGGCCTTAAGCCCTTCCAGCTCTTTTTGCTTTTCCTCTTTTTCCTGCTTCTGTAAATCGTAACTATACCTTGCTTCTTCCATAGCCAGAAGGACTTTTCTATCGTTAAGCTGTAAAGCCTTAAGGTATTTGTATCTTAAGAAGAAATTATTAATGTTAGGAGAAAACATTAGGATAATTAAGGGATCAGTTTTCCCTGTCTTATAAGTAGCCGAAACCCTGGTTAAGAAAACTGCTGAAAGCTTATTTAGGGAGACATCAAGGTCGCTAATTTTTTCGCTCAATTCGCCTATTTGGCTTTCCAGGAGAACGATCTTTTGTTCTGTTTGGGAAATCTTCAGAACCGTTAACTCAATCTGGGAGTTCATGTAGGCAATCTGGGCCGAAAGAGTATTCTTAGCGTTTTGCAATTCAGAGACTTTTTCACTGTATTCATCTATTTTTTGCTTTAAAGCATCGATATCGCCCTGGTCAACAGCTAAGGCCCTCGGAGAAAAGAGAGAGATTAGAAAAACCGTTAGCAAAAGAAAGCGCAAAAACCATCTCCTCATTTTAGGTGCTTTTTTACGGCCACTAAAGAACTAAAAGACCCGATCAAAATACCAGCAAAAAGCTCTATTCCTAAAAGGGCTAGCCAGAAATACTCTGAAAAAGGCAAGAAACCCACTCCGGCGAAGAACGTTTCCAATTGGGGCTTGAGGTAAATAAACAGACCAAAGGCTAAACCAAAGCCAATTAAGCAGCCAAAAACCCCATAGAACATACCCTCCAAAAGGAAGGGCGCCTGGATATAGAAACTATCAGCACCCAAAAGTCTTTCCACTTCAATCTGCTCCCGCCTAGCAGTAATTTTCATACTAATAATCACCGAGGTGATTAGGGTTGCCATTATTCCTAGCAGACCGATTACGGCAACGCCTATTTTCCTTAATAAATCTGTCCACTTGGTTAAAGAGCTAACTAGATCTTTTTGAAAAATGACCTCTTCGATAGAATCCTTTTCCCCCTCAAGAATCTTAGCCAATTTTTCCAAATCCTGAGGAGTGTTAGCGGCAATTTCTAAAGAGGCCGGTAAGAATTCCGCTGTCACCATCTCTAAAAGCAGGGGGTTGTTCTTGTTCTCTTCCTGATAAATCTTTAAAGCCTCTTCTTTAGAAACATAGCGAATCTGTTTGATTAATTGAGTTTCGCTCAATTCTTTTTTTATTGCTTCTACTTCTTCCTGCTTAACGTCATCTTTCAAAAAGGCAGTCACCTCTGGTCTGGTTTCAAAATAATTAATGATTGAAGAAAACCCGATTAACAAAAAGCCGAAAACGCTGATGGCAAAAAAAGTAACCAGCATTGTCAGGATAGCTGCTAAGCTTTGAAAAGGCGAACGTCTGATTTGTTGCCAAGAGTTTTTAAAACGACTCATTTGAGACGGTATTTCCCTCCCTTTTTGTCTTTTAACAGTTTTCCTCTTTTTAAGTAAAGGACTCTCTCCCTCAATGAATCTACAATATCAAAATTATGGGTGGCCATCAAAACCGTAGTTCCTTTTTTATTCTCTTTTTTAAGAATCTCAATTAATTGCCAGCTGGTTTCCGGATCTAAATTGCCGGTTGGTTCATCAGCAAGAATCAATTTTGGCTTTACGGCTAGGGCTCTGGCAATACAACAGCGCTGTAATTCTCCTCCGGAAAGCTGAGAGGGGAAAAAATGTTCTCTTTCGCCAATACCGGTGTCGCCAAGAGCTTTTTCTAATCTGGCCTCTTTTTCTTCTTTGGGTAATCCCAAGATATCTAGAGCCATCATAATGTTTTCCTTGGCCGTTTTGTCCCTAATTAGACAAAAATCTTGAAAGGCCATACCAATTTGGCGACGGAGTCTAATAATCTGTTTTTTCTTGGCTTTATCAAGGCTTAGGTCTCCTACGATGATGTTTCCGGCAGTAGGCATAAATTGTCCCAAAATTAAACGCAAAAGGGTAGTTTTGCCTGCGCCGGATTCACCCACCAAAAAAACGAACTCCCCTGGCTTAATTTTAAAAGAGACATCTTCCAAGGCCGCTATTGAGCCAAATTTTTTGGTAACACCCTCAAAAACTATTTTCATCAACAAATACTTCTAATTATTCTAAAACTCTAACAACTCCGACATCCAGAAGCCAGGCGGCTTTTTGCGCCTTAAAGGTTTCCCCGCAAATCTCTACCCGGCGGTCAGCGAAAAGGTCAAGGTCTAAAACCGAAGAGG
>CAZMUE010000069.1:0-3259 GCA_964569725.1 uncultured Gammaproteobacteria bacterium | reverse complement strand
ACTCTTGATCCCCTGGATCTTAATCTTTCGAGGATCATTCTCGCCCAATCCTAATTGCTTGGCTAATTGCAAATACTTTATCTTCTGAGGCTCAAAACCGATTATCCGACTGGCAATTGCGTCCAAAGCAACTTCATCTCTGCTGGCTAAAATTAAATCTGCCTCTCTCCACGCCATTGCCCTTGGTCCTGCCCCATGGCCAACCACTGATCCATCCATGATGGCCAAAATCTCTGGATGAATTTCCTTTTGGATTTGCAACAAATCAACAATTGCTTCATGAATGAAGCGATGAGCCCAGTGCCGCCGCGTGTTAAGCATGCCAAAATAATTCTTAATCGCCCCTGTAGTCTTAGTGAAAACATGAGTTTTAAGAGTACACAGACTAACAAGAGGTTTGTCAAAAATGATTTGGGGAAGAACAATGCCCTGGGGGAAAATTTTATTCAAAACCAACATCTTGGCTTTGGGTTGATAGTTGATATATTTCTCGTCAGTTAAATAATGCAATTTCACTCCATATTTCTTACAAATCTTATCCCAAAAATGATTCTTCGCTCCTTGATAAACATCAGTAACCACCGTTCTGTTTTCTACTGGAATGATCTCCTTGGCTGAAAAACCTAAATCAAGCAATCCTTTAATAACCCCCTCAACCTGCCAAGGTGGCGAAGAACAACCAGGGTAAAATTTAGTCCAAGAAAGATTAAGCTTCATCACAATCGGCCTTTGGTCTCTTTTCCAAAAAGTTTTAATCGCCTGACGATAATTTTCTAGGACTTTCTTAGGAATAGTTTCTGAAACTAAAACTTTGGCTCTCATTTCCTTGTCAGTTATTTTAACACCAATTGCTTAGCAAAGATGATTACCTTGGGATGATCATAGACTGTAAATGACTCATCAGCCCCATCATCGGGAATTGTTAAATCCCACTTGCCGAGCTTCAACCCAGGATAACTGGAAAATTCCGCCACTTTTCTGAAACCCAATTCTTCGGAAAAAAGCTTCCGATAATACTCGGCCGTCTTAGGGTAACAAATCTTAAACCGGGAACAGTCTGCTAATTTTGGTAAGGGCAAGTAAAGTCGATTGCTCGCCAGAATAAGATAATCTGCCTTTTCAAGATTGCTCTCTATGATCTGCCATTTTCTCGTTAACATATCGCCTTCATAAAGGGGCATTTCCAAAAATGAATAGTCTTCGTCGCCAAAAAGAGGGAGTCGATCATCCCAATGTTCTATTGCCAAGGAAGAGCCCGGGGCGACATTCTCGTTAATCCATTGGCTGGCCAGAACCCTAGAATGGGGCCGTGAATAAATGGTCATAAAACTTAATAACCAGAGAGAGTGAACTAAAAGCAGAGGGGCAAAAAGACAAAGTCTTAGTTTGTTTTTCCCTTTCTCTAGAAAAATTGAAATTTCTCTTGCCAAAATCAAAGCAAGAAAGGGATAAAGAGGTAGAAAATAGCGCATGAACTTAACAGCAAAACGGCCTACCACTAAAAAATAGCCAAGCCCAAAAATAACAATAATCAATTCTTTGGCTTCTTGATCATAATCTCCAGGATTCATTAATCTCTTCACCAATCCCCAACCATAGTAGATAACCGCCAGAAAACTGATTGGCCCCAAACCAAGACCAATTCCCCAAAGTAAGATGTTTTTCAGAAAATACCAATAGGCCGGCGTCCCAACATATTGCAGAGTGTAAGGAAAAACATAGGCATCTCGTATCATTTGATTCTGGTTAAGAATTTGTGTTTTAAAATTAGAAAAATCAATCAAGGCATAGGGCTCTAGAATTAAAAAAACGATCGCCGTTGTTAGGCCAATGGTGCCTCCCATAAAGATTAATCTTTGGGTTATCTTCTGAATTAATGCCTTCCTGAAGATTTTGAAAAACATGGCCCTTATCCTTACCCACCAATTCTTTTCCATCCCCCGTAGAAATTTCCATCCCAGAAGCAATAAATCTGCCAATAAGGCTGTCCCGACACCCGCCAAAAGAGCCGTCGCGCTAATTTTAGTCGCTAAAGATAAACCAAAAAATAAACCTGTTTTGAGGGCATTTTTAAAATTGGGTCCTTCGTAAAAAATAATCAACCGCCAAAGAGTTAACCAGATAAAGAAATTGAGCAGCGTATCGACGGCGTAGAAATGAGAAAGTTGTATTGGCAAAACGAAAGTGGCATAAAAAACAGCCGCCATCAAGCCAACCTTGGCCCTGAAAATCCTTTTACCGATTTTAAAGATTAAGATGACTACTCCCAAATCAAAAGCCAAGGAAATGAAACGACCCACGAAAGGTAAATTTTCATAACTCGCCAAAAGGCTGTTGCCTGTAACCAAACCCAGATAACTGGAAAAAATCTTCAATAAATAAAGCGGTAAACTTCCATAGGCAAAGAAGTTGGGATTCAGGGGACTCTGGGGGGAAAAAATTGCTTGCCAGCTAAAGGGCACCGGCCAACTTAATCCTTCTGCCACCATAACAATCATTCGCTCATCGGGATGGAGATGAGCTCCCTGGTCCCAATTCAAACCATAAACCCTCAGGGCAAAACCAGAAACCAGAATTAAGAAAAGAAGGAAAATCTCTTTCTTAAAAATAATCTCTATCGTCTCTCTGATTTTAGAAATCATTCTCTAAATCCTGGCAAAAATTCTAATTGTCGGATGGTCAAAAACTGTCCAAGTCTCTTCAGCCACCAAATCATTTCCCAGCAACCACTGCTGCCATTTGGGAAAAGGAGAAATCTCCTTGATCATTCTAAAACCCGATTCTCCAGAAAAAAGTCTCTGATAATAAGCTGCCGCCTGAGGGAAATCTTCCTTTCTGCGTAGATGATTAGCAAAAATCCTGCGCGAGGGGATCAGAATATAATCTGCTTTGTCCAGATAAAAATCAAGTTTGTCAGCGATTAATGGATTCTCGTCTAAATGATAAAGGTCAAGATTGATCATCTCAAAATTGTTATTATTAAAAAGCGGCAAATCAACCACATTGCCGGCTTCAGTAATAATCACCGCCCCAGGTTTCAAATTAAGACCCATCCATTGGCTAGCCCGCAACCGGATATCAGTCTTTCCGTAAACCTCAACTAAAAAGAAAATCCCAGGTAAAACCATTAACAAGCAGCATATGGCTAAAAATTTTTCTCTTAACTCCCCTAAGAAGAAAACTACTGTCAAGACCAAAAAGGGAACTGTTGGCGCCATAAATCGTGTCCATTTGGCAAAAAGGAAAGCATTAAAAAGAA
>CAZMUE010000068.1:0-3360 GCA_964569725.1 uncultured Gammaproteobacteria bacterium | reverse complement strand
CTTGAGTAATAAAGCCCTTAGCGTTAGTGCCAGCTTGGGCAGTTTGCTCGAGAGCAGCTTGCCGGGATGAAATTCTTAAGAAAGCTTCACTTGTTGTTGACATGGTTACTACGTGATATAATATCAACAATTAGGATATTTTGCAAAGGTAATGAGTCTAGCGGAACAAGTTCGACAAGCTTTGATTCCAGTTAAGAGCGGTGAAGAGCCGAAGGTTAAAACTGAGATTAGGTGGGAAGAACAAATCACGACTCGGGGTTTTGACCATAACACAGAACTTGTTGTGGTGGGAGGGACCAGAACTCTTCGTTTGGACCAGAGAGGAGAACCTCGATTCTTAATTCCAGGCTTTAGATTAGGGAAAATTGCTGGTGGTGATTTGCTGCCAGAAAGTCAAGAGGCCTGGCGTCTTTTAGCCAGAGCTGGTGTTGCTCCAAAAGGGATAGCGAGTGTTATCGTTGACACTCAACTTGGGAGGGCGGTTTTTGGTTTAACTGCCGAGAGAAGGGTTTTTACAGGAGAAGGAGAACTTCATAACATTAGGTTAACACCGATAAGAGTTATTCGCAAACAGAAAATCGGCGACAGGGAAATTGTTACTGAGGGTGAGGAGTCGAGAACTCTCACTTTCGGTCAAGCTCTAACTCTTATTGGCCCCAGACAAGGGGAGGTGTTTATCAGAGAAGCGCAGATGAAGGCCAGAGGAGATATTCGCAGATTGGGATTTGATTTGGGACTGACTTTTTTCAATAGGCAGGAACGAGCCCAATTAGAGGATGGCAGGATGGCAGTCTTAAGAGAGGGCTGGACAGGTTTGCAGTGGGAATTTGGTTTGACTCAGGCTTCTGGTTTGGCTAGGCTCAGTGCTCCAGGAACAGTTTTAAAAGGAGATCGCTTCGGAGGCAACATTGTTATCCCTAACACTGGTGAAGAAATAGGAATTCTCTGTGGGCGACCCGGTAAGGACGGAAGCTACACCTTCTCCACTTTCCTTTTAGAAGGGCGGGCGACGGGATTTGAGCTTAACAGTCTATTGCGTTTGGGGATTGGAGCTTGGTATGCGCCTCAGCGTGATAAAATCGGCGGTTTGGTTAACTTAACTTCTAGAACTAGAGTTGTTGACCAAGCAGTCGCCAGAAAACTTCATGTTAGAGGAGAGGGCGCGCAGCCCCTAGACCTGTTGGACATTCACATCAGTTCGGCTGGGCCTGATGGTAAACCACAAATGAGCACGGGAATGGGATTTGCCCAAGCAGGCTAAAGAAGCTCTTTTCTCTCTGTTTTTTTTGTGATATGATTTTAGGCGATGTCTAAAAATCTGTTTAAAAAACTGCTTTACTTTTGGAATCTTGCTTTTATCTCCCTTTTCCCTTTATTCATTTTCCCCTGGCTTAGCGATGCGGTTAACTCAGCCAAGAATTTTTTCCTTTACTTTTGGGTGCTTTTGGGTTTGGTCATCTGGCTGATCGGTTTGGTTAAGAGCAAAGAGCCAGAAATCAAAGTCAGCTTTTTTTTGCTTCCCCTAAGCTTGTTTTTCCTGGCGGCTTTAATTTCCTGGTTCAAGATGCCAGTTGGTGCTAAAGTAGTGGCTTTAGTGCAGCCGCTTGGTTTGGGAACGATTTTGGCTTTTTTAATTTGGTTTTTCCTGGCTCTACAAAGTAAGGAAAAGATTTTTCTAAAAATCCTTAGTTTTTCTGGTTTGGTTTTGTTTTTAGTCCAACTGATTCTATTTTTGCTACCGAGCAGTAAGTTTCCTCTTAACTGGCAGAATATCATTTATATTAATGGTCCTTTGTGGACAAACGCAGGTTCTTTCTTTGGTTTAATCATTCTTTTTCTTTCCTTAGCTATTTTCTGGATTGAAAAAATCTTTAAATTAAAGAGAAGCAATGAGGAAAATAAAATCCTTGTGATCGCTATGGCCTTTTTCTTTTTGGTGGCCAGCGGGTTAGCTTCTTATCAATTCTTTAAATTGAAACCAGTTCGTCTGGAAATAAATTCTTCTTGGGCAACGGCGATTGAGACCATTAAGAGAAAGCCTCTTTTTGGAGTTGGTCCAGCTAATTTCATTGTCGCTTTCAATCGTTACCGACCAGTGGAATATAGTCAAACTGCTAATGCCGCTAACCGTTTTGGCCAAAGCGGTTATTGGTTTTTAGAGGTTTTGACCGAAACAGGAATCTTGGGTTTTGTTTTTTGGGCCTTGAGTCTTTTTTATATTTTCAAAGTAGCTTTTCAAAGAGAAACTAGAAATATTCATTGGTTTGTTCTGGTCGCCATCGCTCTAGCAGCTATTTTCCCTTCTTCTCTACTTGGTTTTTGGTTGCTCCTGTTTTTTGCCCTAATTGTTGGTGAAAAGAAAGTTCTGAAGTTGGGCTCAGCCACGATGGCGGGAACAATTTTTGCTCTAGTAACTCTTCTTGTTGGTTTGGGAGGTTATTTTACTACTCGGGCCTTGCTCGCAGAAATGGCTTTCAGGAAATCATTTGTCTTAGCCTCAGAGAACAAAGGTATGGATGCTTACAATGCCCAACTCAGGACGATTGGTCTTAACCGTTTCTTGCCAGGTTACCGGGTAAGCCATTCGCAGACCAACATGGCCTTTTTCTTGAACTTGGCGCAAAAAGGGGATTTGACTGATCAAGACAAGCAGGCTTTAACCCAATTGGCCCAGCAGGCCATTTTTGAAGCCAAAGCTGCCATTGCTTTAAATCCAGAGAATGCGATTCTTTGGCAAAATTTAGCTCAGGTTTATCGTCAACTTGTGGGCATTGTTAATGAGGCTGATCAATGGGCGGTGGCCGCTTATCAGCAGGCAGTAGTCCTAGAGCCATTCAATCCTCAATTAAGACTTGATTTGGGGGGACTGCTGTATTCCCTTAATGCCTTTGAGGAGTCTGCGCGAGAGTTTGAAACTTCAGTAAGAATTAAGCCTGATTTTGCTAATGCCTGGTATAACTGGGCTTGGTCTCTAAGGCAGCAGAAAAAAGGTCGAGAGGCAGTGGAAAAAATGCAGCAAGTCCTTAATTTGGTTGACGTCAATTCCGCCGATTTTGAAAGAGCTAACCAAGAACTTGAAGATTGGAAAAAAGAATTTGGCCTCAAAGAAGCTGCAGAGGCAACGGAAACAGGAGAGCTACAGCGGCCGACTCCGATTCCTAGTCTAGTGGAACCGCAGATTGAGCTGTCTGAAGAGGCTACTCCAGAAATACAGCCTTTGCCAACAGAACCGTTACCATCTCCAGAAGCAGAGCAGAGCCCATAAATTATCCACTTGACAAGGGCTTGCAAATAGTTAAAAATGATTCTAAGTCAGTCAACTTTAACTATGGCTAAATTAAGCAAATTTCTACCGCTCCT
>CAZMUE010000067.1:0-3500 GCA_964569725.1 uncultured Gammaproteobacteria bacterium | reverse complement strand
TATTCCTTCTTTAATGATTGGGCCAATTTCCGGAATTATCGTTGACCTTTGGGATAAAAGAAAAATCCTGGTCGTCACCAATTTTCTTCAGGCCCTAACCATTTTTAGCTATCTTCTCATCAGCCAGCGTTTTTACCTTATCTATATTCTTGTCTTAGTCTATTCTTTCCTTAATCAATTTTACTTACCTACTGAAGCCTCAAGCATTCCCTGGCTAGTTCCAAAAGATCATTTACCAACCGCCAATATGTTTTTTCTTTTCACTACCCAAGGTTCAATTCTGCTTGGCTTCGGCGTTTCTGGATTAATTCTTAAACTCCTCGGAACCCCAAATTTTATCATCCTCTTCGGCCTCTTCCTTTTGGCTGCCGCGATCAGCGTTTACCTTTTACCGCCTGAGCCAAAAAGCAAAAAGGTTCGTCTGACAGAAATTCCTAGTCGTTTCTTGGTGGAAATAGAAACTGGTTATAGATTTCTTACTGAGAACAAATTAATTCTTTATTCTTTTTGTCTGATTACTCTCTTCCAAATCCTTTCCGCGAGCATGATTGCTATTTTTCCTTCTCTTGCTGAAGATGTTTTCAAGGTCCAAATTTACAATCTAGCTCCCAGTCTAATTTTTCCCCTGGTAATCGGTTCTCTCATTGGCGGCTATTTCTACAACAAGGCCAAAAAGAAACAGAGAAAAAACACCTGGATCAGAAGAGGCCTTCTCGTCTTGGCCATGACTCTTTTTACCATCAATGTTTTTATTCCTAAGATCAACCAAGGAAGAATCTTTGTTTCCACTGGCCTGATGATCACTCTCGGCCTCGCTTTAATCTCAATCGTTATTCCAGCCCAGACCTTTATCCAGGAAAACACCCCGCAAAAATATCGCGGCCGAATTTTCGGAATCTTGGGCTTTTTGATCAATCTGGCGGCTCTGATCCCAGTCTTGATGGTAGCTACTATTGTAGAATTAATTGGCGGTCAAGGATTCTTAACCTTAGTCAGCGTTATCCTGATGACCGTTGCTATTTATTTAATGAGGCATGGAGAAAAAGTCATCCTATCAGCCAATCATCGGTCTTGAAATTCACTTTGAACTGAAGACTAAAAGTAAAATGTTCTGCTCTTGCAGAAATAATCATTTTCTGGCGAAACCGAATATTTATACTTGCCCTGTTTGTCTTGGTTTGCCCGGAGCCCTACCCGTTCCTAACCAAACAGCCATTGACTGGACCATCCTTGTCTGCCTTGCCTTTGATTGCCGAATAAATAGAAATTTTCACTTTGACCGTAAACATTATTTTTATCCAGATCTGCCTAAAGGCTACCAAATCAGTCAGCACTTTAACCCCCTGGCAAGAGGCGGCGAGATTCCTTTCCTTCTTAATGAAGAAAAAAAGCAAATTGGCATCAGCGATATCCATTTAGAAGAAGACACTGGCAAATTGATCCATAAAGGTAAAAAAACCACTCTGGCAGACTTTAACCGCAGCGGCGTACCTTTGGTGGAAATCGTTACCAAACCAGAGATAAACAGCGCCGAAGAAGCCAAGGCTTGCCTGAAAAGAGTCCAGCAAACTGTCCGCCAGCTGGGAATTTCCGATTGCGATATGGAAAAAGGCAGTATGAGACTGGAAGCCAATATCTCGGTTAAAAAACCAGGCCAAAACAAACTACCTGAATATAAGGTGGAAATAAAAAACCTTAACTCTTTCAGATTTGTGGAAAAAGCCATTAACTATGAAATTAAAAGGCAAACAGAAATTCTTAAAAGCCATAAAATCCCCATCCAAGAAACCAGAGGCTTCAACGCTAAGACGGGAACCACCTACTCGCAAAGAAAAAAAGAAGTTGCCAAAGATTATCGTTATTTCCCAGAGCCAGATATCCCGCCGTTCTCCTTGACAGAGGAAAAAATCTCTGCGATCAAGAAGCAGCTGCCGATCATGCCCTGGGAAAGGGAAGAAGAAATTATCAATAAAGGTGTGCCTTTATATCAAGCTCAAATTTTATCCAAAAATGCCGAAAAAACAGCATTGTTTTTCAATAGCCTCAAACTTGGCGCTGATCCCCAAGGAACGGCTAATTACTTGATTAATAAGAAGGTTCCAGAAAAAATTACTGCCGCTGAACTAGTCAAGCTCATCAGGGAAAAACCAACCATGGATCAGGCAGATATCAATGCTATCGTTAAAGAAATTGTCAAAGAGAACTCCAAAGCAATTAGTGATTACCAAAAAGGAAAAACCGCTGTTATCGGCTTTCTTATCGGCCAAGTCCAGAAAAAAACTCAGGGCAAGGCTGACCCTAAACTAACTGCCAAACTCTTGCAGCAAATACTCGCGAGCGCGAAATAGACAATCACCAAGCAAAATCCTCTTAACAAAATAAAAAAAACCTGTTATTCTGAATCAGCACTTACTGAGTGTGCCTGCCGCAATTAATTGTCTACAACTGTCAATGGTGAAAAAATCTGATTTTGTTCATTTGCATGTTCACAGCGAATATTCGCTTTTAGACGGGCTTTCTAAGATTAAACCCTTGGTGGCCAGGGCTAAGGAATTGGGCATGAAAGCTCTAGCCTTAACTGACCATGGCGTCATGTATGGCGCCATTCATTTCTATAACGCCTGTAAAGAAGCAGAAATAAAGCCCCTTATTGGTTGCGAGATGTACTTGGCCAAAAGATCGCGTTTTGACAAACAGGCCCACCTAGACGCTGATCAGAAACATTTGATTCTCTTGGCTAAAAACGAAACTGGCTATAAAAATCTCATGAAATTGGTCAGCCTCGCTCATTTAGAGGGCTATTACTATAAACCTCGAATTGACCTAAATCTTCTCAAGGAACACGCTGAAGGACTAATTGCTACTAGCGCTTGCATTGAGGGAGAAGTTCCGGCCCTGATTCTCCAGGGAAAAGAAGAGGCGGCTGAAAAAAGGGCCAAGGAAATGCTAGATCTTTTTGGTGAAGATTTTTACTTAGAAATCCAAGCTCACCCCAAAATTAAAAAACAGGACACGGCCAATAAAGGATTAATTGCCCTTTCGCGAAAACTAGGCATTCCTTTAATTGCCGCCAACGACGCCCATTATATTAACCCCGAAGACGCCGTCGCCCAGGATGCTTTACTAGCCATTCAAACTCAAAGAAAAATAAAAGACGAAAATCGCCTAACCATGCTGGACTCTCCTGACTTTTACCTTCGCTCTCCAGAAGAGATGGCTGAACTTTTTGAAGATTATCCCGATGCCCTTCGAAACACTGTTAAGGTGGCGGAAAAGTGCAATTTAGAAATTGAATTAGGACGCTGGATTCTCCCTAATTATCCCATCCCTAGTAACGAAACTCCTGAGTCTTACCTAAATAAATTAACCTTTAAAGAAGCTAAGAAGAGATTCCCCGAAATGCCCAAAGAAATCAAAGAAAGGCTTGATTATGAACTGGGTATTATTTGCAAAAAGGGGTTTGCCACTTATTTTTTAATCGTCCAAGACTTTGTCAACTG
>CAZMUE010000066.1:0-3549 GCA_964569725.1 uncultured Gammaproteobacteria bacterium | reverse complement strand
GACTCCGCCCTGCCTGAGAGCAATGACTGGTTTGCCATGGCCCATGGCTTCAACGGGCATGATGCCGAAGTCTTCTTCTTCAGCTGGGAAAATCAAAGCTTTGCAGTTAAGATAGAGATTCTTTAATTCTTGTTCGCTAACCTCGCCGACGAATTTGATCGTTGGCCCAGCCATTTTTTTTAACTCTTCACCCAAACCAGAAAAATCTTTGCCAAAAATAGTTAAGGGCAGTTTCAGTTCATTGCAAGCTTTAATAGCAAGATCAATCCTTTTGGCATGAGCCAGTCTGCCGCCAGCAAGGAAATATTTTCCTGGCTTAATGTTCTTCACCTCATTTAGAGAAAGGCCAATTTTGACTGGTGGGTTAATGACGATTGCTTCTTGACGATAAAACTTTTTTATTCTTTGAGCAGTTGTTTTTGAATTGGCAATAAAGAGATCTACTTTCTGAGTGGATCTGAAGTCGGCTAAACGGAGAAAATGATTGGCAATTTCTGCGGCGGTTCTAAAGAAAGGATTTTTTTTCCAGTTTCTGGCGGTGGGATAACCGTAAAGATATCTTGGTGGAGTATGACAGTAGCAGAAATGAATAGTTTTCGAACCCGTTCTAATGAAATTCGGCATGTAGGCACCAGTGGCAGAGACGAGAACCAAATCGTACTGAGAAAGATTCATGCTTTTAAAAACAAAAGGAGCGAGCAGCCGAAAGGGGCTGATGAGCTTGTTTCTAAAAGGAACTCTCTGTAGCCAGGAAGTTCTGATGGGCCAATTTTCAATTCTTTGTCGATGGGGCCCTAAGAATTTAGGTAAAAAAACACTAGTGTAAATTGAGGCCTGGGGCCAAATCTGGTGGAAAACCTCAAGAACTCTCTCGGCACCACCGTACTCTTTAAGATAGTCGTGAACTAAAGCAATTTTCATTTATGGTTTTATAAAAGTTGCATTTGTGTTTCTTGGTTTTTAGCCTGATTCAGTTTTTTCACTCTGGTCAAGAGCGATTTGAAATTTAATTTTCTGAGAATTTCCGTCATCTTGGTTTCTTTCTCCTGGTCCCAGCGTAAAACTTTTAGAGAAAATTCTATTGGCGCGTCAGTTTTGATTCTGGCTAGTTCTTGAGACAAAAAGGCAGCTTCGCGATCTCTTTTTAATTTTGTTGCTACGTTGGTGTCAATTTTGTCTAAAGATTTGTAGATTGTTTCTAGATCATGGAAACGACTTAAAAGAGAAACAGCTGTTTTTGGGCCAATTCCGGAAACACCAGGGTAATTGTCAGAATTGTCGCCCACCAGGCCCTTATAATCAACAATTTTTTCAGGGTCAACGCCGAGTGACTCTTTAACTTCTTTCGCATCAAAGATCTTTGTTTTAGAAAAACCAGAGATGGGGACGAAAAGATTAATTCGGTTGTCTACCAATTGAGTTAAGTCTCGGTCACTGGTAACAATAATTGCTTTTGCTTTTCTGCGAGTCACTTTCTTGGCAATCGTCCCCAGGAGATCATCAGCTTCATAACCCTCTAGACTGAAGTTAGGAAAATCAACTTCTCTCAGAACGTTTTGGACCAGTTTGATTTGTTCTTTAAGATCAATCTCGGTTTTAGGCCTTTTTGCCTGGTAGCCAATGAACTTCAGGTGTCTAAAGGTAGGATGAGGCGTATCAAAGCAAATGGCTAAATGAGTTGGTTTTAATTCTTCAATTGCTTTTAAAAGCATGCTGAAAAATCCATAGGCGACATTAATAGGTCTTCCTTGGGAGGTTAGAGTTTTGGGCAGGGCATGGTAGGCACGATGACAGATAGCGTGGCTGTCAATCAATAACAATTTGATCATTTTGTTAATTGATATTGATCGCTAACTTGATTAACCCCTTCTTCAAGGCCTTGCAGGGTAGTTTCTGGTAGGTTCCCTTTATTGATAGCGTCAATAGCTTGGCCATAATATTCAATCATTCTAGCGTTGATGCCCTCATCTTCAGTGGCAGAGGCAAGGTACCAGGAATAGGCATTCTCAGCCTGAAGAATAAAGGGATTAAGGAGAGGATTATCAGCAATTGTTTGAGCCAGGATTTTTTGGGGATAGATTTCTCCAAAAGCTCTGATCTGGCCTTGAGTTTGATATAAAGTTTGTAAGTTTTTAGAAAGAAATTCCAAGAATTGCCAGGCTTCTTTTTGGTATTGGCTTTTGCTGGAGACTCCTTCTGCCCAATAGCTAGCCCAGTTAATGTTGGTCAGTTCCACCTCGCCCTTTTCTGCTGCCTGCCAATCAGCAGTCGTTGCCTTGGGCAGCTGGGGGACAACGGTAACGCCAAAGTTTAGTTCAGGATTGGCCTCTTGGATATTGAAGATTCGCCAGGATGGGGCGAAATAAAAAGCCAGCCTGTTACCGGCAAAAAGAGCGGTTGACGAGGGAAGGGTAGCGTCCCAGACCCCATCTTCGCGACTAAAGACGCTGTAGAAGGCTAAGGCATCGGCCATAGCTTGACTATTGGGTTTTAAAGGATCAGCTCCATTTTGGAGAATCATTAATCCGAGGATATCGCTCCAATGATCGACGTTGGTAGTTGTCCCCAGAGCTACGCCAGCGATTTGAATTTTACCGTTAGCATCTTTTTCTGTTAACTTTTTGGCAAAGTCTCTAAGGGCCCACCAGGTTTTTGGCGGAGAAAAACCTTTATTTTGGAGAAGATCTTTGTTATAGAAAAGAGCCAAGGTATCAATCATCAGGGGCAGGCCATAGAAACTACCATTGTTTTCCAAATCTCGACTAACTACAGAATAATAATCTTCTTTTAATTTAAGATCATTAGTTATTTCTTGCGGAACAGGGGCGGCCAGGGTTTTTATCATCGGTAACCAAGTGTTGTGGAATCGAAAAATATCTGGTTCGTTTCCTTTTGAAAGAGCTGATTTTAACCTTTGCCCGTAATTTATTTTGCTGTGGGTTTTGTATTTTATTTTTACTTTGGGATTTTCTTTTTCCCATTGAGCAATAACCCCCTGCATTACTGGTTCCGGTTCCCAAAGCCCCCAATAGTTAAGAGTAATAGCTTGGGTTTGTTCTTTGACTTTTTTGAAAGAACGACTGATCAAAAAAAAGATCGCGATAAGAAATAAAATCAAAAGGCCACCGGCCAAAAAGAACATTTGCTTTCCAGATTTTTGCCCGGGAAATTGAGGTGCCTTAGGAACATTTATCGCCTCTACGCTATTAGGTGCAAGAGGAGAGGTTTCTGTTCCCGTTGGATTTGCTACTTCAATAGTTTTTGCGGGAGCCAAGCCTTCTCTTTGTTGTTTAATCTGTTTTAGGATTTCTTCAATCTCGTCTTTGGGATTCTTAATCTCAGTTTCTTGAGGAGGCCTATTTCCTTCTGCGGGGGGAATTTGAGTTGGCAATCTCTGATTCTCGATTACTGTTGCAGGATGAGGACTGATTGGTTTAGGGTTTTCAGTAATCTTTGCCGTAGCCATCCTCGATTCAGGCGGCGGACTTCGATCTAGATTAGGGACAGGCGAAGGGGAACTTTTGTTTTGTTCAAAAGGATAAATGTTTT
>CAZMUE010000065.1:0-3658 GCA_964569725.1 uncultured Gammaproteobacteria bacterium | reverse complement strand
TTATCAGAACTTTTAAGGGGCAAAAAGGGTCGTTTCAGAAGAAATCTTTTGGGCAAGAGGGTTGATTATTCGGGTCGGAGCGTCATTGTTGTTGGTCCGGAGTTAAAACTAAATCAATGTGGTTTGCCCAAAGAGCTCGCTCTAGAAATGTTTAGGCCTTTTGTTTTGAGGGAATTAATGATTCAGGGCATGAGTCCAAACATTAGAAGCGCCAAGAATATGATTGATAAGGGAGAAGAGGTTGTTTACGATGTTTTGGAAAAAGTTATTAAAGATAAATTAGTGCTTTTGAACAGAGCGCCAACTCTGCACAAGCTTTCTATTCAGGCTTTTTATCCAACCCTGGTTGATGGTTTGGCGATTAGAATTCATCCCTGTATTTGTTCTGGTTTCAATGCTGATTTTGACGGCGACCAGATGGGAGTTCATTTGCCCTTATCAGAAGAGGCGCAGAAAGAGGCAAAAGAGTTAATGGTGCCAGAGAATAATTTGCTCTTGCCTTCTGATGGCGCTCCGGTCACTTTGCCAGGCAAAGAGATGGTTGTTGGCGTTTATTATCTAACTTCCTTAGAAAATCCTGAAGCAGCTAAGGAAAAGCCAGAAAAAGGCGACAAAATCTTTAGCAATGGTGATGAGGTTTTGGGAGCTTGGCAAAGAGAGCTCATTGGTTTAAGGGAGTTAATTTGGGTTAGGCTTGAGGGCCAGTTAATGCAAACTACGGCCGGAAGAATTATTCTTAATAACGCGATTCCGGCAAAAATGCGTTTTCTCAATAAAACTCTAGACGAGAGAATTATTAAGGGGTTGGTTACTGAATCATTCAAGAAATATTCCCGAGAAGAGACGGTAGCCTTAATTGACGGTTTTAAAGACATTGGTTTCTGGACAGCCACTCTTTCGGGAGTTTCTTTAGCGATTGGCGATTCCGGCTATCTGGAAGAAAAGAAAAATATTATTAAAGAGGCGGAGCAAAGAGTTTTAGAAATAGAAAGAAACTATCAAGAGGGCTTAATCACTGAGGAAGAGAAACAGCATTTGACTCAGGACATCTGGTTGGAGGTTACCGAAGAGATTGCTGACAAAACCTGGAATACCCTAGACGAGGATTCGCCTATCAAGATGATTAGCCGTGCCGGGATTAAGCGTGTTTCCAGAGATCAGATCAAACAGATTTCTGGAATGAGAGGCTTAGTCGTTGATCCTTTGGGTAAGATTGTGCCTTTACCAACGAAATCTAATTTCAGGGAAGGCTTGATGGTTTTTGAGTACGTAAGCGGCTCTAGGGGTTCAAGAAAGGGCTTAACTGATTTAGCTCTTAAAACAGCTGATGCTGGTTATTTGACCAGGCGGTTAGTTGACGTTTCCCATTCTTGTTTGGTTAGAGAAGAAGATTGCGGTACGGCTAAGGGTTGGGAGATTCGCCGCGAAGTTAAAGGGAGAGAGAGCCATTTTCCTAAAAGAATCTTCGGCCGCGTTTTGGCAGAAGACATAACTCTTCCTGGCTCTAAAAAACCTCTCTTTAAAAAAGGCGAGTTAATTGATGAAGAAAAGGCCCAGAAGATTACCGAAAGTAAAGCGGAAACTGTAGTTGTCCGTTCGCCTTTAACCTGTAAGACGAGATTTGGCATCTGCAGCAAGTGTTATGGTTGGGATTTGGCAGAAAGAGAATTAGTCACCTTGGGAACACCAGTGGGTGTGATTGCTGCGCAATCTATTGGCGAACCGGGAACGCAGTTAACCATGAGAACGAAGCATTTCGGCGGTGTGGTTGGCTTGGACGTGACTCAGGGTTTGCCCAGAGTTCAAGAAATTTTGGAAGTTCGTTCGCCAAGGGTGCCTATTCCGATGAGTGAAATCAGCGGTAGGGTGAAGGTAAGAGAAGACGAAAGTGGTTTTGAGATCACCATTATTGGTAAAGAGGCCGGTAAAGAGAAGATCGTTAGCTACTGGTTGCCCTTAACGGTCAGTCTTTTGGTTGAAGATGGCGACAAAATAGAAAAAGGCAAGCCTTTGGCTTCGGGTTCGTTAGACATTCAAGCGGTTCTTTCCATCAGGGGAGTAGAGGATACCCAAAGATACATTATTAACGAGGTGCAAAAGGTTTATGAGGGGCAAGGGATTTCCATTCACGATAAGCATTTTGAGGTTATTGTCCGCGAGATGAGCGGCAAGATGAAAATAGAAACTATTGGCGATAGCAGCTTCTTGGCTGGAGAGCATGTAGATAAGATTATCTTTGACACTGAGAATAAAACGGTCCAGAAAGACGGTGGTAAGCCAGCCAAAGGCAAAAGAGTCGTTTTGGGAATTACCCAAGCCGCTCTTCATACCAGTTCTTGGTTATCGGCCGCCTCTTTCCAGGAGACAACCAACGTTTTGACTGACGTGGCTCTTCTGGGGAAAGTTGATCAATTGATCGGTTTAAAGGAAAATGTTATCATAGGTAGATTAATCCCAACTGATCCCAAGAGGGTAAAACTGGAGTAATTTTTATGCCGACTTTTAATCAATTGATCAGAAAAAAAAGAAAAAAACAGATTCGGAAGATGAAGAGCGCTGCTTTAAGGGGAACGGTTAACGCCCTAAAGAGCAGGACAACTAATGTTATCTCGCCTCAAAAAAGGGGAGTGGTTACCCTGGTTAAGACCATGACGCCCAAAAAGCCTCATTCTGCCTTGAGAAAGGTGGCCAAAGTGAGGCTTTCAAATAAAAGGGAGGTAACGGTCTATATTCCGGGGATCGGCCATACTCTAGCCGAGCACGCCGTTGTTTTGGTCAGGGGTGGCAGGGTCAGAGATCTTCCGGGAGTGAGGTATCATTTGGTTCGCGGTCCGCTTGATTCTGAAGGAGTAACGGGCAGAAAAACTTCCCGGAGCAAATATGGAGCGAAAAGAGAGAAGGCAGCGAAAAAACAGGAGGCTGCTTCCGCAGGAGCCTAAAAATGCCAAGAAGAACTAATATTAAAATTAGGAAAGTGCTACCAGATCCTCTTTACCAGAGTGAATTAGTAGCGAAGCTAATTAATTGCGTTATGATTAGCGGCAAGAAGACTATCGCCCAAAAACATGTCTATAAAGCTATGGAAGAGGCGGCAAAGCAGCTCAAGTCAGAACCGCTAATTGTTTTGGAAGATGCCATTGAAAGAATTAAGCCTAGGGTTGAAGTCAGGGCTAGGAGAGTTGGTGGCGCGGCCTATCAAGTCCCGAACATGGTTAGTCCTAGCCGAAGTTTCTCTCTAGCGATTAAATGGCTAATCAATGCTTCGCGGGCCAGGCCCAGTTCTCAATTTCATACTTTCGCCGATAAATTAGCCGCAGAATTAGTAGATTCCTATAATGGCCAGGGCGGGGCTTTAGCTAAAAAACAAGAAGTAGAAAAAATTGCCGAATCTAACAAAGCTTTTGCCCATCTGCGCTGGTAAACCTTTTCCCCCTTGACAAGCCTTTAGCTTTTTGTTTAACTGATAACAGTTAATATTAACCACTGTTATAACAGATGCAAAAAATAAAGACTTCTTTAAGTAATAAAAAAGTTCTCGGCATTGCCCAAATCCCCATTCTCATCGGCCTTTTAGTTGTTGCCGTAGCCTTACCGGCAGCAGTTAAATTAGTTCAACAAAGACAAGAAACTCGAGGCAGGGCCGCGGAATTGGCTGATG
>CAZMUE010000064.1:0-3668 GCA_964569725.1 uncultured Gammaproteobacteria bacterium | reverse complement strand
TTTATCGGCGACCGCCGCATCTCTCTTGGCAAAGGCAGAACCAAGCAGGAATCAGAAGAAAAGGCTGCCAGGCTCGCCCTTGAAAAACTGTTTTTCAAAAGGTAGAATTGGACTTATGCTTAAAATAAAGCTATTTCAAAGAGGGAAAAAGAATCAGCGGAGCTTCCGCTTGGTCATTGCCGAAGCCAGGTCCAAAAGAGACGGCCGTTTTGTTGATGATCTTGGTTTCTGGAATCCCGATCAAAAGATTCTCAAGGTTGACCAAAAGAGGCTCAAGGACTGGCAGGATAAGGGGGCTCAGCTCACTGAAGGTGTCAGAAAAATTATTGCAGAAAACAAAAAATGAAGGATTTGCTCAACTTCCTCGTCACCTCTATTGTTGCCAAACCTGAAAAAGTCAAGATTGAAGAAGAAAAAGAAAATGATTTCACTATTTTCTCCGTCAGCCTCGATCAAGAAGACGCCAAGCATGTTATTGGCAAGGGCGGAGAGACTATCAGGGCAATCAAAAACCTTTTAAAGTCTCTGGGGCAAAATCTTTATTTCACTATCAAGATTAATTCTTCCGATTGATCTCTCAGAAAGAAAAGGGATTCTCGCGACCGGAAAAGGATTCATTGGGAATAGAGGTTCCAATATCCTTGCCAATCCGACGATAGACTTCTAATTTCGAAAGAAGTTCGGTTTCCTGAGCATCCAAAACCAGATCCTTAAGCTGAATCTTTTCTGTGTCCGCTAAACCAACTAATTCCGGGGTATAAAAAGCCACCAAAGAGGTTTTTACTCTACCCTCGCCCCGAACAGAGTTAACAGAAAAATTCTTAACTTCAAAAATCGGTAGAGAATTAAGGAAAAGAGACAAAAGCTGATCAACCCTTTCATTTGGGCCGCTTAATTCCGCTTCTATATTCAGCTCTGTCGCCTTACCAGGAAGACTTGCCTTTTTGGAGCCTGAAGAATCACTCTCCCCAGAACCTACTCTCAAATCAAATTTGTCAATGGTATATTCATTTTCAGCGGCGATTGCGGTCAAAGCAGCCAAAAAGAAGGAAGGATCATTCTTCTCTGGCAGAGCTTCCACTGTCAAGGCAAACTGCTCCATAGCCTTTTGTTCGTCTAGGGACATCAGAAGGGTCTGTTTATTCTTGATATCTTTAATTTGGGTTTTGTTTTTAGCAATTTCACGATTGATTTTGCCAAAAGAATTAATTCTAGGCAGAGTCAAGGCAAAAAGAGAAATTAGAATAATGGCTAAGGTTAACAGGGGCCACAGAATAAGCTGGGAATTTCTAATCCTTTTAAAGATAGCAATTAGATCCAGATTGACTTTGGTTTTCTCCTTTGCCTCGGCTATTTTTGCTGGCATTCTTAATTAATCTCTAAAGAAAAGCGCCAGGTTCCCAACTGGCCTTTTGTAACATTTTTAAGCTGCACGTTGTTTTTAATATCTTTTAGACGAAAGGCTGCTCGCTCTAGCTGATCTAAACTAATAATGTCAGGCAGGGCACCGTCAAGGGACCATTTGCCTCTGTTAAACTGGAATTCCGTGATTTCCGCCGAAGAAGGTAAATATTCTTTTATTTGTCGTAACTCTGAATCTGGCTGGGATCTGTTCTTTAGAACATCCGCCAGAAGCTTCAGCCTAAAACGAATTCCTTGCTGAAGACCGATTTTTTCTTCAAGTTGTTTCAATTGTGCCGAAGCTGTTTGTAAATCTTTCTCGCTTGCCGTCCTCTGTTTAATCTTTATCAGGTAAAAAATATTGGTGGCGATAGCGATCAGGGCAAAAAAACCGGCGGCGATTAAGCAAAATCGCTTAACTGTTTTCATTATCCTAATATCGGCTACTTGCAATTTGGCCGAATTAGGCAAAAGATTAATACTCTGTTTTTTCATTTCTAAAGCTCTTTTTCAGCTAAGCCAATCGCCACTGAAAAACGAAAATCATTATTTGCTGGCTCTACATTTGTAACCGCACCATCAGTTTTTATCCCCGCCAATGGTTTGGCAATTTGGGTTTCGATTCCCAAAACTTTGACTAATTCCTCAGCCAAACCAGGAAGGGCAGCTCCGCCCCCGGTCAAAATAATCGCCTCAATCGGCTTGCCTCTCTCCTCTCTGAAAAGGATTAGGGCTTTTTTTATTTCCTCAATAAAAGCATTAAAAACCTGAAGAATAGCTGTCCTCACTTTTCCTTCCAATTGGGCTTCGTTTAAACCGTAAGTTCGTTTATATTCTTCAGCCGCATTAAGATCCATCCCCAAACTAATGCTGATGGCTCTAGTAAAGGCGCGGCCGCCAAAAGCTAAGGATCTTGTCAGAAAAATCTTGGCGTCATCAGTCATCACCAAACCCGCTGAATCTGCGGCCATATCAATTATCAAGATAGCTCGACCCCTTAAGCTGTTTTCTAAAGATCTAACAACAGAAATCGCCGAAGGCTCTACGGCCACCGCACTTAAACCAGCTGCCTTAAGAAGCCTCACTCTTTCGTCAATGGTGGTTTTTCTAGCTGCCACTACAAAAACGATTAATTTCCCCTCTGGGGTTTTTTCTAAAATCTGGTAATCAATCTCTACTTGATCCAGAGGATAGGGAACAAAGGTTTCCGCCTCAAACTCAAGGGCGTATTTTACTTCTTCTTCTTTCATGGGTGGAAAGAGCCTGGTCCTGCTGATAATTTCTCTTTCTGGCAGGGAAACGGCAGCCGAATTACTCCTGATGCTCAGTTCTTTAATCAGTTTTTTAATGGTCTCCGCATGAGCTACCATGATATCCTCTTGGCGAGGCTGGTCGCTTTTAACAATTGGCAAAGAGGCTTCTCCCATGGCTACCAACTGCAGAGCTGGAGGAGCTCCCCTAAGCTGAACAATTTTAATCGTATCAACGCCAATGTCAATGCCAAAATAATCTTTCATATTTTTCAGTATAGCTAGTTTCTAATAATTCCTCAAGCCCACTGAAGTCTTAAAATTAATACTCGCTTTTTTAAATGTCGGTAGGCTCACCCCGCCGACTTGCTCCAAGGTAAAATCAAAATCCAGTCTTGGCGGCCTGGCCCCCGAAGAGATACATCTTACAAAATTAGTGCAAGAATTGACCATCACCAAAGGGCTGGTTAAAATTGCTGTTCCTGCGGCACTGGCTGAGGCAATCTGGTTGGTTAAACAACTAAAGGTGAAATTATTGCCGTTTTTGTCTGTCAGGGTAATTGAGGTTTCGTAATTACCGCTACAGGTTGAGACGGATTTGGCATTTCTGACCATAAACTCAAATGTTTTTAAAATGGAAATTCCGTTTTCCCTAGCCTCAACTAAAATATTCTCTTTGCTGTAATTCTTCAGAACCACAGAAAAAATCAAAACAATTGCTGTCAGGGCAATTGCCGAAAGAGTTGTGGCCACCAAAATCTCGATTAAAGTAAAGCCTTTTTGTTTCATGGTTCAAGCCAGTTGGTAAATCTAGAAATGGCACTCGCTAATTGACGGTCGCCAGCCGCATCAGTTCTATAAACAATGATCTCAACCTCCATTGACTCTCCGGCAATTAATTGAGTGTAGTCTGCGGTCCTGATAAAACCTCCTGACAAAGATTCTGAGCTAAGACCACTTCGACCCCAAAAAGCCCCTGGATCAGTATCTCTTTCCTGTCTTATCTGGGTCATTTTT
>CAZMUE010000063.1:0-3673 GCA_964569725.1 uncultured Gammaproteobacteria bacterium | reverse complement strand
TTTAAAAAAACAGCTTTCTGGGGCTAGGGTTGAGGTAGATCCAGAAAAGAAACGGCCCTGGGATTTTTTGCTTTGGGTGACCAACCAGCCCAACCACATTATGCAGTGGGATTCACCTTGGGGCAAAGGTTTTCCTGGTTGGCACATAGAGTGTTCGGCCATGTCTACGAAATACTTGGGAGATCATTTTGACATTCATACTGGTGGGAAAGAGCACATTCCGGTGCATCATACTAACGAAATTGCTCAGGCTTTTGGAGCTTTTGGCAAAGGAGCGGTTAATTATTGGCTTCACAATGAATGGCTGACTTTTGAAAAAGAAAAGATCAGCAAAAGTCTGGGGAACAATATTCTTGTCACTGATCTAATCGAAAAAGGTTTTGACCCTTTGGTTTTTAGATATCTCATTTTTAATTCGCACTATCGCCAGGGTCTTAACTTTACCTGGAAGGGTTTGAAATCAGCCCAAACTGCTTATCAAAGACTTATCAACCTTCTTAAAAACTGGCAGCAGAAAAAAACCAAAAGTCAGCAGGACAAAAAAATAATTCTTAATTTTAAAGAAGAGTTCTTTGCTAAATTGAGCGATGATTTTAATACACCAGAAGCACTGGCAGTAGTTTGGAAATTAGCCAAAGCGAATGTTGATGAAGCGGCAAAGAAAGATCTCGTTCTTGAGCTTGATCAGATTTTGGGCCTGAAATTAAAAGAAAAAATGGCGGAAAAGGAATCAATTCCAGGTGAAATTGATGAACTGCTTCGAAAAAGAGAGGTTTTAAGGAAACAAGGCAAATGGCAGGAAGCTGATGAAATAAGAAGAGAGATCGAGAAGCGTGGATGGGGGCTTGAGGATTTAAGAAAAGGTCCGCGGTTACGGCGATTGAATAGCCATTCTTAGTATGATATGATTTGACTGTTATGAGAACACAACATCTTATTTTCCTCTTAAAAAACGGGTTAGATAAGAAAAAACAAGAATCTTTTTTTGCCGATCTTAGGAAAGCAATCGAGATGGCTGGTGGTAAAATCAAAAAAGAAGATTTCTGGGGCAAGAAACAATTGGAGTATCAAATAGAAAAGCAACACGAAGCGGATTATTTTGATTGGGAGATTAAAATTGAAAGCTCTTTCAAACCCGCAGAGGTTAATACCCTTTTGAACAGAGAGAGCAATCTTATCCGCTACCTTTTTGTTAATGATTAAGGAGGGAAGAAATGGCGAATCGTTGTCTGAACAAAGTTATTTTGATTGGAAATCTTACTCGCGATCCTGAGTTGCGTTACACTCCCAACGGAGTGGCTGTTTGTTCTTTAGGGTTGGCAACCAACAGAAGATGGAAAACTCAAGATAATGAGTATAAAGAGGAGGCTCAGTTTCATCGTGTCGTCGCCTGGAATCAATTAGCAGAGCTTTGCGCCCAGCTTTTAGCCAAAGGGAGAAGGGTTTACATTGAAGGGAGATTGCAATATCGTGACTTTGTTTCTCAGAAAGACGGGGCCCAATATAAAGTGGCAGAAATTATTATGGAAGATATGATTATTCTTGATAGTCAGAGAAGGGGAATGGGAGAAGAATTGTCAGAAGAAAGCGCAGAGGCGCCTAAACCGAAAGAAGACCTTGGTGACGAGATCTCTTTTGACGAAACGGAGATTTCCGAAGATAAGGCCGAAAAGAAAGAACTCAAGAAGGATAAGGCCGAAGATATTGGCGAAGATGAAGGGAAGACCCCATTTTAAAAGATTTGACTGAAAAATGAGAAAAAATAACAGAATTGGTAATAGAAATAGACAAAGATATGAAATCAGACGAAGGGATTGTTTGTTTTGTAAATCCAAGAGTAAGCCTGATTTTAGAGATCCAGAGACCCTAAAGAAATTTGTTTCTTCGAGAGCAAGAATTTTGGGAAGACTGAAGACCGGTGTTTGTGCGAAGCACCAAAAACAGCTCTCTAAAGCGATCAAAAGGGCTCGGCATTTGGCCCTAATGCCTTTTGTCAGTTAAAGATTTTTGTTAGTTTTTTAAATTTCTTGTCTTTAAAATGACTCTTAATTTCTCAAAAGTAAAAACTCTTTGGGTTTTAAAGATTCCTCCTAAAGCAAAACTCTTTGCGAAGGAAAAAAACACCCTTTCGAAGGGTGACTTAATTTTCAAGCGAGATGGTCTTAAAAAAGAATTAAAAGCCCCTTGCGATCTTAAGGTAGTTAAAATTGAAAAGGGCAAGGTGTTTCTAGAGTTCACGGCGCGAGAGATCAGGGCTGATTTTAAGAGCGGCAGTCAATCTTTGTGGGCTAGGTTCTTTTCCGCAGAAAAGATTGATTACTCGCTCATCAATGCAGAAATGAGGGGAAAGATCATCATCGCCGCAGAAATGAGCCCTGTTTATTTAAAGAAAGCCACCGTGGTAGGGGTTAAGGCGATACTTTATTTAGATGAACAGGGAAAGGGAGAGGAGATTGATCTTGCGGGAACGCTCCCAGTCCTCATTTTTAAAGCTGATCAGGTAGGGGCTCGCGAGATAGTTGACAAAACCCTAGGGGAGAAAGTATTCTTAGACTCTAAGAAGGGTGTCCTGCTAATCCCAACTGATAATTAGTCTAATGGTAACCGAAATTAAGAATAAACAATTTCTTCGGAAGATCAGGCTTTTAGCTTTGGCAATTTTTATTGTTATTTCTTCTGCGGTTCTTAGCTTTAATTGGGGCCTGAGGAAAGGCAAAACTATCCTCTCCAGTTCGGGTTCCCTTTCCCAAAAGGTTGATCTTTCTCTTTTCTGGTTGGTTTGGGATCAGCTAGAAACCAAGTATTTAGATAAAGAATCGCTTGATCAGGAAAAGATGGTTTACGGAGCAATTTCAGGAATGGTTTCTAGCCTTGACGATCCCTATACTGTTTTTCTTCCTCCTCAGGAGAACAAATTAAGCAAAGAAGATCTTAGCGGAGCTTTTGGCGGAGTGGGGATTCAACTGGGCTACAAGGATGGGACTTTGGCAGTGATTTCTCCTCTAAAAGGAACTCCGGCAGAAAAATCTGGCGTTAAGGCTGGCGATCTAATTTTAAGGATAAGAGATGAAGAAAAAAAGATTAATCGAGAAACTAAGGATGTTTCTCTTCCAGAGGCAGTGGCTTATATTCGGGGTAAGATGGGAACTAAGGTTTACCTGACTCTTCTTAGAGAAGGGGATAAAGAACCCAAAGAGACAGAGTTGACGAGAGAAAAAATCGTGGTTCCCAGTTTGCGCTTAGCCTGGATTGAAAAGAATGGGGTTAAGATTGCCCATATCCAAATCCTGAGCTTTAGCGAGCGCTTGTTTACTGACTGGCAGAAAGTAGTGGAAGAGATTAATAGCGTTGGCAAAACCAGTAATCTTAAAGGGATGATTCTGGATTTGAGAGACAATCCTGGTGGTTATTTGCAGGCGGCGATTGATGTTGCCTCAGAATTCTTGGAATCTGGAATAGTGGTTAAGCAAGAGGGGGTTGGGGGTATAGAAACTTTTTCAGTTAATAAAAAGGGAACGCTTCTAAATCAACCCCTAGTGGTTTTGGTCAACGGCGGCTCCGCTTCAGCCTCGGAAATCTTAGCAGGCGCTTTGCAAGAGCACAAGAGAGCTATTTTGATTGGTGAAAAAACTTTTGGGAAAGGAACCATTCAGGAGCCAGAAGATCTGCCTGG
>CAZMUE010000062.1:0-3720 GCA_964569725.1 uncultured Gammaproteobacteria bacterium | reverse complement strand
CCAAAATCAAAAGATTGCTGGATTGCATGCCTGCCAAGAAGTTATCCAGATCAGAAAAACCAGTGGAAACGCCTCTTAGGCCACCCTTAGTTTTTTGCAGTTCGTCTAGGCGGTCAAAACTACCCTCCAAAACCTCTTTTAAGGAGATCGGGATCTGTTTCAAATGCTTTTGCGACAAAGAGAAAATTAACTGTTCGGCTTTATCCAGAGCTTCATTGGTCACCAGGCCATCATCAAAGGCAGACTCGTTAATCTTGGCCGAAATATTAATAAGTTCCCTTTTGGTGTAAAGATCCTTAAGAATTCCGGCGTAATGCTCGCTACGGCCAGCCGTCGGTACGGAGTTGGCCAGATTGGTTAAATAAGTCCTGCCGCCAATTTTCTTTAAGAGTTTTTTCTTTTTTAGTTTTTCAGAAACAGTGACAATATCGATCGGAGCTCTTTCTTCATAGAGCTCAATCATCGCCTCAAAAATCGCCTGGTGGGAGGGGTTGTAAAAATGCTCTGGCCTTAAAAATTCAGAAACCGCCACCATGGCATCTTTGTCAATCAAGACTGAGCCCAGCACAGAAATCTCAGCTTCCTCTGAAAAAGGTGGAACCTTAACTCCTACATCTGCCATTGATTTTTATTTCACTGATAAAATTTTTACCGTCGTTTCTTCGGGCAGCTCTTCTTTCTTAATTTGAAGTTTATCCTCTGGCTTGAGACCTTCACTATCCATGGCGTCCAAAAATTCTGTGATCTGATCGCCAGCAGGGATAACAATACTTGGAGCCATTCTCTTGGTTAATTGAGCCATTTTCTGAGGAGAAAGGCCTTCTCCTTTGAGAGCAAAAGCGATAAGAATATCAATGTCTCCCAAAAGCTCCGTTTTTTTGTCACTTAAATCTCCGCTTAAAGTTCCCAAATGGCAAACCCTAATTCCTTCTGCTTCAACTAAATAAATTGTGTTCTTTGGCCTCTCCCCGTTTTTCGCCTCATTATTGCTGGAATCAGTTAATCCCTGAATCTCAATTCCCGAAATTTCAAATTGACCAGGAGCATTAACCAAAAACAGCTCTTCTCTCTTTTGAGGAGAGATTTTAGCCTTAAAACCGTTTCTTTTATTCTGCTCATTGAAGATAACAATGTCAGCCGTGGTTTTAGCAAATCTGAAACCGGCAATATCATCAAAAGGGTTAAAAACAATGATTCCCTTATTGGTCCTGATCCTAAAACTAGAAAGCCCAAGATAATTTATTTCCATGTCAAAAAGATAATAACACGAAAACTACTCCTTGACAATGAAACTTTTAAGAAGTTATTATAACCATAGCCTGCTTCAATTAAAAAAACAGATAAAAAGTCTTTGAAAACGATGAAAAAAGAAGTCTTCTTTTCAATTTTAATCGGAGCGCTCTTAGGATTCGGTATTGTCGGCATTATCTGGAGCCAAAAGAATGCTCCTTCTAAAAAAGAAGGGGGGCCTGCGGCAGAAGCCTCCCCTAGCCTAGAACTAGAAGAAACCGAGAATGAAAAAGCCGAGACCGAAGAATCAGTTCTGGAAGTTACCGAACCCCAGGACGGTTCTATCAGTAATAAAGAAGGAATCACTATCTCTGGCAAAACTCTTCCCGAAGCGACTGTCGTGATTGTCTGGGAAGAAGGAGAAGATATTTTGGTAGCTGACGAAAAGGGCCTCTTTGAAGCCGAAATCACTCTTGTTGGCGGAGAAAATTTAATTGAAGTAACAGCTTATGCTGAAAATGGCGATCAGGAAACTAAAACCATTACTGTCGTTTATTCAACTGCCAAGATTTAGGCAAATTTAAATTAAACCCATGATAAAAAAAACCATCATTATTAGTCTTTTAGCAACCTTTTTAATTTTTTATCCTCGTCCTCTTGAAGCTGAGGAATCAACGCTGGTCTCGCCTACTCCAAAACCAACTGTTGCAGAAATTGAAAGCTCAGAAGTAGCCACTGACGAGGCTATTCAAGAAATCAGGGATAAAATTAAGCAAAAAGTCGAGGAGAAGCTTCAGGTCATCCTGGAAAAGCAAGAAAAAAGGGGCTGGCCAGGAATCATTATCGGCACTGACAGTTTATCATTAACCCTGAAAACCAGGTGGGGGGAAAAGAAAGTTTCCTTTGACGAAGAAACTATTATTGTTAATGACAAAAGGAAAACCTTAGGCCTGACTGATCTGAAAACCGGACAAAAGATCATCGCCATGGGCTACTTAAAAACCCAGGAAGAGCTAGAGGCTAAAAGGATTGTTGTCACTAACGCTGAGGAAAAAACCCTCCCCCAAACCATGATTGGTGTTGTCGCTGACAAATCAGAAGAAGCCAATATTGTTGCCTTCGCTGATTTTGCTAACGAAAAAAATATTCAGCTTAAATTTGATAAGTCGACCAAAATCACTCAACTAGTCAGCGGCAAGGTCAAAAAAGTAACCCTGGAAGAAATTAAATCTAAGCAGAAGCTCGTCGCTGTTTACGAAAAGAATGGCGAAAAAGATGAACAGACATTTTTGGTCAAAGCCGTCCATATTTTGACTCCTCCGGAAGAAAAGACCCCCTCGGCAACACCAGCTGAAGAACAGGAATAAATTTGACAACTCTCAAATTTATGTTATATTACTAGCCAAGATGTTAAGCGTGATGAGCCCAAAATCAAATCTGCATCACCACCGACAACTAAAACAAAGGTTGGCGGTCATTTTGCTTAGCTAAAATTAATTAAAAAAGACTCTTTTGTCCCCGCCAACCGGCGGGTTTTTTTGTGCTTAAAACATGGTGGCTGTAGCTCAGTGGCTAGAGCATTCCGCTGTGAACGGAAAGGTCGCGAGTTCAAATCTCGTCAGCCACCCAAGCTTAAAAAATGTTATTATCAAAAGGAGGCGTAAATGAAGAATAATAAAACAGTGGTTTTAAAAGGCTTTAGAGACTTTTTGCCCGAAGAAATGAGGATTCGGCAAAGGGTTATTGATATTTTGAGGCAAGTTTTCCAAGATAGCGGCTTCCAGCCACTAGAAACGCCTACCCTAGAATATGCTTCAGTCCTGCTTAATAAATATGGCCAGGAGGCGGATAAACTCGTCTATACCTTTAAGGATAAGGGGGGAAGAACAGTCGGTTTACGCTACGACCTAACCGTTCCTACCTGCAGGGTTTTGGCAATGTACCCTAATCGAATTCCCCTACCCTTTAAGCGCTATCAAATCCAAAATGTTTTTCGCGCCGAGAAGCCCCAAAAAGGTCGCTATCGAGAGTTTACTCAATGTGATATTGATACTTTCGGAGTTAAATCCCCTCTTGCTGACGCAGAAATAATTCTGGTCATCTACAGGGCCCTTAAGAAACTGGGCTTTAAGGAATTCCAAATTAATATCAATTCTAGGCAAGTCCTTTTCTCTATCTTGGAGAGAGTCGGAATCAAGGATAAAAACAAACAATTGTCTGTCCTGCAAACCATTGATAAGTTAGGCAAAAAATCCCCTGACGATCTTGAAAGAGAGCTTTTTGACAAGGAGGTTTCGGAAAAAGAAATCAAACTTATCTTCCAATCAATCAAAGAGGCCAAACCAGACCCAGAACTAGAAGAAATCCTTCAGTTCCTAAGGTTAAACGAGGTCCCAAAAGTTTTTTATAATTTTAATCCTGCCATGGTCAGGGGCTTGGATTATTACACCCGGGCTATTTATGAAACTTATATTACCAAACCCAAGATCG
>CAZMUE010000061.1:0-3722 GCA_964569725.1 uncultured Gammaproteobacteria bacterium | reverse complement strand
TACAGTTTGAGGGCCAAACCAAGGTTAAGCTCGGTAATAATGAGGTTCAACCTTTTGTTAATCGCGTCACCAAAGAGCAGCTTGACATTTATTTTGAAGAGCATCCTCAAGAGGCCAAATTAGTAGCCACTCGCTCTCTTTTAGCCATGAAGGCCAGAAAAGCAGCTCGGGCCGCCAAAGAAGCAGTCATGAGAAAGGGCATCTTTGATTCTCTGGGATTGCCAGGAAAGTTGGCAGACTGTCAGTCTAAAAAGCCAGAGGAATGCGAGCTCTATATTGTTGAGGGCGATTCTGCTGGCGGCAGTGCCAAACAAGGCCGAGATCGGAAGTTTCAAGCCATTTTACCCCTAAGGGGAAAGATTCTTAACACCGAAAGGTCTCGCTTGGATAGAATTATTCAATTTCCTGAATTAAAGGATTTGATTGTTGCCTTGGGGATGGGAATAGGGGAGACGATTGATCCTAAAAAGATTCGTTATCACCGTATCATTATCATGACCGATGCTGATGTTGACGGTGCCCATATTGCCACTTTGCTATTAACTTTCTTTTATCGCCATATGCCCCAGGTGATTAGAAACGGCTATCTTTATTTGGCTCAACCGCCTCTTTATAAAATCACGGTTAACAAAAAAGCTCATTATGTTTACAGCGAAGAGGAAAGAGAAACGGTTTTAGGCCAGCTGGGTGAGACCAAAAACCAAGCCATTATTCAGAGGTATAAGGGTTTGGGAGAAATGAATCCAGATCAACTTTGGGAAACGACCATGAATCCAGAAAACAGGATTCTCAAACAAATAACCATTGAGGATGGGGCTCGGGCTGACGATGTTTTTACTGTTTTAATGGGCAGCGAAGTGCCACCTCGCAAGAAGTTTATTCAGACCCATGCCAAAATGGCTAATCTTGATATTTAAAAGGAGAGTTTATGGTTAAAGACAAAAGTAGAAAAGAGAAAGAGGAAGTGAAAAAAGTCGTGGTTGAAAAGAAAACCAATCCTATCGGCACGGTTAAAGAAGCGAACATCTCTGAGGTCGCTCAAAAATCATACCTTGACTATGCCATGAGCGTCATTGTCAGTCGGGCTCTGCCTGATGTTCGCGATGGTCTAAAACCAGTTCACCGTCGTATTCTTTATGCCATGAATCAGATGAGTCTAAGCCATACTTCCCGGTTCTCAAAATCAGCTAAGGTTGTTGGTGAGGTTTTGGGAAAATACCATCCTCATGGTGACAGCTCTGTTTATGATGCTTTAGTCAGAATGGCCCAGGATTTTTCTATGCGCTACTGTCTAATCAGGGGCCAGGGAAATTTCGGCTCAGTGGATGGTGATCCTCCAGCAGCCATGCGCTACACTGAAGTTAAGCTAGAAAAAATCTCACAAGAGCTTTTAGACGAACTTAAAAAAGAAACCGTTGATTTTTCTGATAATTTTGATGCCACCCTAAAAGAACCTGATGTTCTGCCAGCCAAGATTCCTAACGTGCTCCTGAATGGCACTGATGGCATTGCCGTGGGTATGGCCACCAAAATTCCTCCTCATAATTTGAGCGAGCTGGTTGATGGTTTGGTTTTTATGATTGGCAAGGGAAAATTAGAAAAGATTGAAGAGCAGAATAATGGCTTTCAGATTAAGAAAATTGAGCTTGACAAAGAAAAGGCTCCCCAAACCGCTGAAGAGAAAATCATTGCAGAAATTAAGTGCTACTCAGAAAAGCTCTTTGAGTTCGAAAGCCCAACCAGTTCTGAAGAGCTGATTAATTTCGTCAAAGGACCCGATTTCCCCACGGCCGGAGAAATCTACGATAAAGAAGAAATCCTTAAAACTTATACTTTAGGCAAGGGCAAGATCCCTATTCGAGGAAAGGCAAGGATAGAGGAAAGGAAAGGGGGCAAGTTTAGAATTATCATTGACGAGATTCCTTATCAGGTTAACAAGGCCGAGTTGGTCAGCAAGATTGCTGATCTGGCCAGAGAAAAAAGGATTGTCGGCATTGCTGATCTGAGAGATGAATCAGATCGACAAGGGATTAGGGTGGTTATTGATCTGAAGCGGAATTCCCGACCCAAAACTGTTCTTAATAAACTCTATAAATACACGCCCCTACAAACCACCTATCCAGCTAATTTAGTGGCCTTGGTTGATGGTGTGCCACAAACCTTAACCCTAAGACAGATTTTACTTCTCTTTTTAAGACATCGCCATGAGATCGTTCAGCGCCGCACTTATTTTGACTTAAAAGCCGCTAAGTTCAGGGCTCACATTTTAGAAGGTTTGAAAATTGCTTTAGACAATCTTGATGAAGTTATTGAAACCATTAAAAAATCTAAGGATGCCGAAGCAGCTAAAGAAAACTTAATGAAAAAGTTTGACCTCAGTGATTTGCAAGCTACGGCTATCCTGGATATGCAACTGCGAAAGCTGGCTGCTCTGGAAAGAAAAAAGATTGAGGCTGAATACGAAGAGGTTAAAAAAGAGATTGAAAAGATGATCCAGCTCTTAACCAAACCAGGAAAAATGCTAGGGCTAATTAAGAATGAGCTTTTAGAGATCAAGGAAAAATATGGTGATGAAAGAAAAACCAAAGTTTATCTTAAAAGGATCGGTGAATTTAGTGAAGAAGATTTGGTTCCCAATGAAGAAGCGATTGTCACCATTACCAGGGCGGGCTATATCAAAAGATTACCCCGGGCTACTTTTAAAAGTCAACGGCGCGGCGGTAAGGGCGTTACCGGCATGAAAGTTAAAGAAGAAGACGAGATTGAGCATTTGCATGTTGCCGAGACTCATGATTTTCTCCTTTGTTTCACCGATAAGGGCCGAGTCTTTCAAGTCAGAGTTTGGGACTTACCCGAAGGCACCAGACAAGCTAAAGGTCAGGCTATTATTAATCTCATTAACATTCTGCCCGGAGAAAAAGTGGAGGCAATTCTCATCCGCAAGCCCAAAGCTGAGGATCAAAAATACATTGTCTTGGCCACGCAAAAAGGTTTGGTTAAGAGGACCCATATCAGGCAGTTTCAGAATATCCGCAATTCTGGCATTATCGCCATCAGGCTGGAAAAAGATGACCGATTAGTCTGGGCTAAGATTACTGACGGCAACAGCCAAATCATCTTAATCACTCATGATGCTAAAGGAATTCGCTTTAAGGAAAGCGATATGAGGCATATGGGTAGGGCTACCAAGGGAGTTAGGGGTGTCAATCTTAAGTCAGGAGATTATGTAGTCGGCATTGACGCGATTCCGGCTAAAAAAGACATCAAAACCAAAGAAGGAAGTCGGCGCAAACCTTTCCGCCATCTCCTTATTGCCAGCGAAAAGGGTAAAGGCAAAAGAACAGATGTTTACAACTTTCCTCTCCAAAAAAGAGCTGGCGTTGGCGTAAAGGCTATGGCTATTAATGATAAAACCGGCAAACTTGCCTGCGCCAAGATTGTTAATGAAGAAATCAATGAAATTATCTTAACCTCAAAAGAAGCTAATGTGATTCGCTTGCCGCTCAAAAATATTCCTCTTCTGGGCCGAGCCACTCAAGGAGTGATCTTGATGAGATTTAAAGATAAGGCTTCCGACCACATAGCAGCCATGGCCTGTTTAGACAGAGACAAATAATTCTGTGCCGGAGACAGGACTTGAACCTGCATGGATTGCTCCACACGGTCCTAAACCGTGCGCGTCTGCCAATTCCGCCACCCCGGCATGTCTATATTTTATCAAA
>CAZMUE010000060.1:0-3738 GCA_964569725.1 uncultured Gammaproteobacteria bacterium | reverse complement strand
AGAATAAGGGAGAGATGACTCGCTTCATTCTTTCAGAAATTGTTGAGACTAGCAAAGAAGGGCAGACCAGACAAGAACTTGGCTTTAACCCTGATAATTTAAACTTAGAGCAGATAGAAGTTAGAGATAATGGTGAGATTAATCTCTGGCCGGCCATCTCAAATATCATTCCCGAAATAACTCAATGGACGAATAGCGCCTTGGAACGCTATTCCCATTGGGCTGCTTTAATCATCGCCCTAATCCAGTGGTTGGTTTTTCAGCCCTTTGTTTGGCTGGAGAGTTTTCTGATGGCCGCCATTATTGCCGGGATTATCTGGATTCTCATAAAAACAGGGTTTATAAAGCAAAAGAAAGAACAAAAGGAGATTACTCGTTTTAGCTGGTAGCTTTTAAAATTTTAGAAAGGAAAATTTCATGGTCAATCGAATTGAGGCCAAGCCTCGTCTAAGAGGGATAGTTTTTGAAAGGGAAGACGGGACCGCAAGATATCTTGTCGGAGAAGAGGCCCGGAGATGGCAAGAACAAGTTGATGCCATTGCGGCCGTTGTTGGATTGACCCATTTCTATCTTGTGCCTCGTGATTTTATGCAGTTTCCTTGGCAGGAAGGTCCTGCCATGGAGGTCCACTTGCTTTTTGAAGAAGAACCTTAAATTTGGCACGGGCGTCAGGACTCGAACCTGAAAGAGCGGTTTTGGAGACCGCCATGATGCCATTTCATCACGCCCGTAAACTAGGTTAGTATAGCAAATCACTGGTCGAAAAGATAAAATATCTTCATGAGTATTTCCTTGATTATTACTGCTTTTAAAGAGCCGAAAACGATCGTCAAAGCTCTAGGGGTAGCGGCTGTTCAGCTTTTTGACAAAGACCAGATTATTGTGGTTGCACCTGATGAATTAACGCTTCGGGCAGCAAGACGCTTCTCTTCTAAAGTAGAGCTCGTTAAGGATAGAGCAGGAGGTAAGCCAGCGGCCCTGAACTTGGCCAGGCAAAAGGCTAGGGGAGAGATAATTATTTTAACTGATGGTGATGTTTACATTGGGTCGAAGGCAATCAAAGCCCTTTTTAAAAAATTTAAGAATTCTAAAAACGGCATTGTCAGCGGTAGGCCGATTCCCATCAACGACAAGAAGACTCTTCTTGGTTTTTGGGCTTATCTTTTAACTGAGTCAGCCCATCGCTTAAGACTAAAAAGAGAAAAGGAAAACCGCTTTTTTGATTGCTCTGGTTATCTTTTAGCGATCAGAAAAAAATTATTAACCAAAATCCCTGAAGATAATTTAGTGGAAGATGCCTATTTGTCTCAGCGCGTTTATTCCCTAGGCTTTAAAACCGCTTATGCCCCGGAGGCAGAAGTGAGGGTAAAGTTTCCTGAAAGCTTTTCTGATTGGTTAAAGCAAAAGGTTCGTTCTGTGGGTGGGGCCAGAGAACAATACTTTAAAAATGTTCCTCAGATGAGAGGGCTGAGGCAAGAAATTGTTGAGATTGGGCTTCTTATCTCTCTTTGTCATAATCCTAAAGAATATTTTTATTTGTTACTTCTTTTCCTAGCCAGGATTTATCTTTGGATTCTAATTTTCTGGAAGCTGGAGATAAAAAAAGAGCCCTTTGAGAAAATCTGGCAGAGAGTGGAGAGCACGAAATAAAAAAAGTGGACCCAGTCGGACTTGAACCGACGACCTCCTCGATGCCATCGAGGCGCGCTAGCCAACTACGCTATGGGCCCTGATCATTTCAACTGCTGCGTTTCTTTATGTTTAGTCTGCTTGCGGCAAACGTGGCAATATTTCTTCAAGCTTAGTTTCTCAGGAGTATTAATTTTGCTTCTCTCAGTGATGTAGTTAAATGAACTGCATTCTGAGCAAACTAAGCCAATATCTAGTCTAGTCCCTTTCTTTGCCATGATGAAGGTATTTTAATAGACTTCGGATTCCAAATCAATAATTGGGGATATCCTGGACATGAAAAAGGAATAAATCTTCATGATTGTCGAATTCAAGCCGATCAAGCTTCTTCTCAGAACCAGTTCTGATTAAATCGAGACCGTCGTAATCAGAGAGGTAAAGAAAATCGCGAGCTTGATTTAACTCAAAATCATAGTCAATTGGTTGGGGAGAAATGGCGCCCTTTGAATAGAAGAAGATTTGGCTCACCTTATGAATCGGGATGTGGGTGAGAATCGGGATTCGCAAATTGCTTTTTTGGCAGTAATTAACAAAAGAGATTTCCGTTGGATTTGATTCTTGATAAAGAGGGAGGTTCTTTTTATAGAAAGATAAACGGTCGCCCAGAATTATTATTAAGACAAGACTCCAAAAGAGCGGCTGCGAGATCGACTTTTTCTTTAGAATAGTTTGACTAAGGTTTGTCAACCCTTCAATACCGAAGAAAATGACAAAAGCAATGACGGGAAAAAGGTGGATCAGGCGCTGAGGAGCAGGGGGGTTCTCGGTTAAGATTCCGCCCAAAAGGCTGGTGCTGATAAAAATAATGATTAGCTCAAAAGCGCCAGGCAGATTTTTTATCAAGCGCCTGGCGATTGCAATCAAGCCAACGATGAAAATAATGAACGATAAGAGATTGGGGAGAGCAGGTAAATCTAAGTAATGCATTCCTGAGCCGTTCATGGGTAAAGGATAAAAGCCAGAGAAAAATCGCCCTACCTGTAGCAGGAGGGTTTTCCCGACCGAAGCCTCCCCGAGCCAGAAATTGTAAGTATTTGACCTTTGGGAAATAAAGCTTTCTTGAAAAAGGGAATAACTTAGGTAGGGAGAAGTGGTAATAAGAAAGCCGAAGGCAAAGAAAAAAAGCTTTGAAAAGAATTTTTTAATATTTTTTCTAAACCAAAAGAAAAAGATAGTTGTTAGGATGAGAGGATTAATCAGCGAGGCAAGATAGAAATACATTCCCAGGCCACAGAAGATGCCGGGAATAAGAAAGGTTTTACTAGAAGCATCTTCTTTTCTCTTGAGGGCAGCAAAGAGGCTTAATAATAAAAAAAGAGTGGATTGAATGTTTTGATAGCCAGTCATAGAGAAGTGGATGGCAATGGGGAGACTAGCATAGATTAAACTGGCAGCAAGAGCTTTTGACCTGTTAAGCCATTTTTTGGCAATAAAATAAATCAGCAAACAAATGGCCAGGTCAGTAACTAGAGACAGCAATTTGGCGGAGCTAAGGCTAGGGCCAAGAATTCTGATTAAAAAACCCTGGGGGTAATACCAAAGGGCAGGGAAAAAGTTAAGAGTTCCCATCTTCGCTCCGAAGAATTCCCATTTTCCCGAGAGACCCCCGTTAAAGGCAAGGAGCGCATTTTCAGAGACAATAGCCTCGTCGCCATGGAAGGGAAGACTCTTTCCCCAAAAAAGGAAGAGAAGACGGAAAAAATAGACAGGAAGAGTAGCCAACCAAAGATATTCCTTTTTCCGGAGGTGATGATTTTTTTCATGCGTTTGGCGAAGGCCTAGAAAAAGGCTAACAATAGATATTAACCAGAGGCTAAAGGGAAGAGGACCATAATTATTTTGGGCAACGAGTGAAAAGACAACAAGGGTTAGGATTGTTGCGACCAACACAGAGACGATAAACATTAAAGCCCCTTTTTATAGTTATTCTGTAAGATATTAAAATCAATCAGGTCTACTTTATGAACGGGGTAATTTGGCTCCTGACAATTAAAGTCTACTTTAGCCTTTTCTGCTTCAGCAACAGCTTCTCCTTTTAAAATCTTGGCA
>CAZMUE010000059.1:0-3754 GCA_964569725.1 uncultured Gammaproteobacteria bacterium | reverse complement strand
TAGCTGCGGCTAATGGTTCGTCAATTAAATAAGCTACCCTTGCGCCCGCAGACAAAGTAGCATCTAAAACTGCTCTTTGCTCAACTTGAGTTACTCCCGCAGGCACGCAAATCATCACTTCTGGCTTTAAAAAGAAGTTTTTGCCACAAACTTTTTGAATGAAAAAACGCAGCATTGCCTCAGTGACTTCATAGTCAGCAATCACCCCATCTTTCATTGGTCGAGAAACCAAAATATACTCTGGGCTTCTGCCCAACATCCTTTTGGCCTCTCTGCCAACCGCAATCACTTTTCTCTCTTCTACAGAGATGGCCACTACTGTCGGTTCATTCAGAACAATGCCTTTACCAACTTCCCAAACTAAGGAATTCGCTGTCCCTAAATCAATCCCTAACTTCTTAAAAAGCGGCATTTTGATATCTTTAGATATATTAATTAACGTTTAAAAGAGATGAGTGAAAACAGTATAGCATAAAGAAAAATGAAGATTTTCTAGCTTTTCTTTACCAATTGTCGCTTAATCTTGGCCACTACTCTTTTTAAAACTAACCAGATCTTTCTGCCCTTGGCTTTTAGATTAATGTTCTTCTCATCAGTCGTCCTAATATTGGCACTAACCTCTATCAAGGGCTTACCAATCTTTTCTTTGGCAATAGCCTTAAAGACTAGACTAGCCCTTTTGATCTTAGCAGCTAAAATACTATCCTTTAAAAAAAGCGCATATGTTCTATTAAAAAGATTCTCTCTATCCTCCTGATTAAAAGGCAGCCTGGCGTGAAAAAGGAGTCTCAGCCTTTTAAGAAGAGTTTCTTTTTGCCAAACCATCTTTAGAATATCTCTAACGCTGATAATTCCAGTCGCTTCTCCTTTTTGGTTAAAGACCAGGACACTCCCCGCCTGGCTATTGAGGATTTTCTCAACTGCCAGTCTTGCCTGAGCTGTTTCCAAGGCAAAAACCAGATTCCGCGACATAAATCTTTCTACTTTTTCCTCCTCAGCCTCTTTTTTGATCGCAACCCGGGAAAGAAAATGAATTGATTCTTTAGGCTGAGAAAAGGCTTTTCTCAAGTCATAAGTACTGATAACTCCAATTGGTTTATTAGTCTCATCAACGACAATTAACCTGCTGGTTTTTCTAGTAATTATTAGGCGCCTGGCTTCGCCGACAGAGGCTTTGCGAAAAATCGTAATTGGCTTTTTATAAACTAAAGCCTCTTTGACCGAGGCGCTCAGCTCCGGCCAAAGCAAAATCTGCTTTAGGATTCCGGCAAAGGAAACTACGCCTACGAACTCATTAGGCTCTATAAAAACTGGTAATCTATAGACTCTCGACTCTACCATCAGCCTCGCCGCCTCTGACAAATGATCAGAAGCCAGGAGCCCTGGTGGATGATAGATCCCTGATAGAACTTTCGCTCCGGCCGGAAGTTTTTTCTTCACTAAAGAATAATAGATATTAATCAGGCCCAAAAACTGACCCGCGCGGCCACCAGAAAAAACAAAAATTGCATCATGAGAGCTCTTTAATCCTTCCAGGGCCGCTGTTAACCTCGTCTCAGGATCAATAATTTTGAATCCAGAAGTCTCCAAGATCTCTCTAACCGTAGCCTTATTCATTTGCTTCTTTTAGTAGTAATTCATTCTATCACATCATAAAGAATGGTATAATTCCTTAGCCATGAAACAAAGACGGTTTTTCAATCGCTATCGGGCCCTGATTGTAATTAGCACCCTTTTTATCGTCGTCATTATCTCTACCTATTTTGTCTCCCTTTTGGTAAGAGGCTATCGCCCAGATCTTAAGAACCAGACCCTTATGCCAACAGGCATTTTGGTCGCCAATTCTATTCCCGAAGGAGCTTCGGTTTTTATCAACGACAAGCTAGTAACAGCCACTGACGATACTCTTAACCTCCTTCCCAAGGAATATCAAATCCGCATTGAAAAGGAAGGGTATTTTCCCTGGGAAAAGAATATTAATATCGAGAAAGAAATCGTTAAGCAGACCAATACTTTTCTTTTCAAATCTGTTCCTGATCTAAAACCATTAACCCTCAGCGGCGCCGACAAGCCGATTCTCTCCCCTGATGGAACTAAAATTATCTATGTCATTCGCAATGCCAAACAAACCATTAACGATGGCCTGTGGATTTTAGACTTAGCTGGTACCCCTTTAAATTTCTTAAAACCTTCTTTGAAGCAAATTGTCCAATCCCAAGCCAATCTTGATTGGTCCAAGGCAGAATTGACTTGGTCTTTGGATTCTAAAAGAGTCTTGGCCGTCTTCAGAAGCGGGGATCAAAAAGAAAAAGAAATCTTTGGCAAAGAATGGTTTAAAAACGTTGAGTCCGCCTACCTCTTGAGCGCCGATCAGCTAACGCCCGCCCCCCAACTTAAAGATATTAGTCTCCGCCTCAGCCTGATGGCTGAAGAATGGAATAATGAAACCAAAGCGACTGTTGGGGTTAGGCTGAAGAAATTACCCATAGAGTTACAGAGGATTGCCACTGAATCAGCGCAGATCATTGGCTGGTCCAATGACGAAGAAAAGATCGTTTATCTTGCCTCTAAAAGCGCCGAGATCCCAGAAAACCTCTTACCTCATCCTCCAGCCAAATCAGATCAACCAGAGTCAAGAAAAATTGAACCAGGTAAGATTTACGCTTATGATTTAAAAGAAGATGTTAATTTCTTTATTGCTAATTCCGAAGAACTTGCTCCCCTTTCTAGCCAGAATCATGAATTTAAGAAACCCCTTGTCCTCTGGCTCGCCACTAATCGCCATCTTATCTTCATTGAAAAAGGTCAAGCTAAAGTGGTTGAGTATGATGGCCAGAATAAACAAACCGTTTTTGGAGAAAAATTTGAGAACGGCTATGTCTTTCCCTGGCCCGATGCTACCAGAATCGTTATTCTGACCTCACTTCATCCGGAATCACCCTCTAATCTTTATGCCATTACCATTAGGTAGCAGGCAAGGAAGTTTTATCTCCATCCGCCAATCGTTAAAGAAATTGCTCCAGAACTATCATTCCTACTGATTGTCCCTACTCTTGCTTCACCTAAAGCCTTAGTGCCAGTATTAGCCGAAACTGAAAAGAAAAGATCCAGTCTCGGCCCCAGACTCTTAATTCTCGCCGACCAAGTCTTTAAACAGGCTTCGCGAAGCTGCTGCTTCGGCCAACCCAACTCAACAAAAGCGTCTCTCTCTGCTTCTTCTAAGGCAAACCCTCCTCTTAAAACTCTCTTTCTCAATTCATCCTGAACCGTTGGGAAAAGCGCTGAAAAAAGATAGCCCTCACCGCTAATAGAATTTAGTCTCGCGGCGCGAACTCTTGTTACGGGATCAGGAGTCTCATCATCGCGAGCTACGACAAACCAGGAATCCTCTTTTTTGGGAACTTTTTTCTCTTCCTGACCACTGAGGGCTAAGAAAAGCTCACGAACTCTCACCCTACCCCGATCAAGATTTTCTTCTGTCCCTAGAATTCTTTGCAGATCTAAAAGGTTTCCCTCTGCTTGTCCTGTCTGTGCCCTAAAATCCACGGTTCTCGTTGCCCGATTCCATATTTCCCTCTCCCTATCATATCCCAAGCAAAAAGCCCTTGCTAAGCAAATTCTCGCCAAATGTTCTGCAAACACTCCTGCTAGCTCATCAACCACTCCTCTTATTGTCTCTTTGCCCGGCGTAGGAAAAAACTTCTCATCTCGTATTTCTCCAGGTATTAAAACTAAGGGAGAGCCGCCAATAACC
>CAZMUE010000058.1:0-3787 GCA_964569725.1 uncultured Gammaproteobacteria bacterium | reverse complement strand
CGCAACCTTTCGCGTGACAGGCGAATACTCTAACCAGTTGAGCTATGACCCCAAAAAACACTTTGATTTGAAATAGATAGTATCAAAATTGTGCTATTATTTCAATAATGAAGACCTCTAAGAATATGAATAATAAAGAGGTTGCTGAGCTTCTTAAGAAAATAAGTGCTGCCTATACGATTGAGGATGAAGAGAAAAATAGGTTTAGAATTGTTGCCTATGACCGAGCCGCCATAGCCATAGAACACTTAACTTCAGAAATAAAAGACCTTTGGGATGACCAAAAACTTAAAGAAATTCCTGGAATCGGTGCAAATATAGGCCAACACCTTGATGAACTTTTTAGAACAGGAAAAGTAAGGCATTTTCAACAAGTGCTGAGACCCTTACCTGAGGCAATGTTTGGATTCCTTAAGATTCCTGGCATTGGCGCCAAAACTGCTTTTAAATTAAGCCTGGTTCTAAAAATAAAAAAAGCCGCGGGCGCTATAAAAAAGCTTAAGCAGGCAGCAGAAAAAGGAAAAATAAGGGAGATTTCTGGCTTTGGTCAAGAATCAGAAGAGAAGATCCTTACGGCAATAAAAGAATTTCTCAATAGAGAAAAGAAACAGAGAATTCTGCTGCCTTTTGCTGATCAGGAAGCAGATGAAATCATTGCCTATCTTAAGGCTGGCCCAAAAAACGTAAAATTAGACTCCCTAGGCAGTCTAAGACGACGTTGTGCTACCGTAGGCGACATAGATATTAGCTCAGCCAGTCCGATGCCAAAACAGGTATTAGAGCGCTTTATAAAATATCCTAAAAAGAAAAGGGTTTTGGAAAAAGGCGGTCGAACGGCTTCGCTTATCCTTAATTCTGGTTCTCAAGTGGATCTGATGATCCAGCCGCAACAAGCTTATGGAGCTTTACTGCAGCATTTCACTGGCTCGAAACACCATAATATTGCCTTAAGAGAATATGCTTTAAAACTGGGTTTTTCCCTTTCTGAATACGGGATAAGAGTTAAAGACAAAAAAAAGAAAAATAATCTGCTTGAGCAATGGCCATCTCATTACAATAATAGAAAAGATATATTTGAGTTCGCTGAAGAAAAAGATTTTTATCGCTTCCTGGGTTTGGATTATATTGAGCCTGAATTAAGAGAAGCAGCAGGAGAAATTGAAGCGGCTAAAAAAGGCAAGCTGCCCAAGTTAATAGAATTAAAAGAGATTAAGGGCGATCTTCATATTCATTCTGATTTTCCCATTGAACCAAGCCATGATTTAGGAACTAACAGCCTAAAAGAAATCGTCGAAAAGGCAAAGCAATTAGGTTACCAATACTTAGGCATTGCTGAGCATAATCCAAGCATCAGTAAACATAATGATAGGCAGATAATTAATCTTTTAGCCAGGAAAAAAGGTTTAGTTGATAAATTTAATTACTCTAGTATAAAAAAATTTAACATCAGGATTTTCAATGGTTTAGAAATAGACATTAAACCTGACGGAAGTTTAGCCATTCCGGAAAAAGCTTTTAATTATTTAGATTATGCCATTGTTTCTGTTCACACGAGTTTTAGAATGAGCAGAAAAGAAATGACTCAAAGGATTCTTAAAGCCTTAGCTCATCCCAAGATAAGCATTTTAGGCCATCCGACCGGAAGAAAATTGAACCTGAGGGAAGGCTATGAATTAGATTGGGAACAAATTTTTAACTTCTGCAAAAGAAAAAGAAAAATCCTGGAAATAAATGCTTGGCCAGACAGACTTGATCTGCCAGATATTCTAGTAAGAGAAGCAGTGAAACATGGCGTGAAATTAATTATTAACACTGATGCCCATGCGGTGGAAGAAATGAGCTTAATGGAATTTGGAGTTTCGGTAGCCAGAAGAGGCTGGGCAGAGAAAAAAGATATTCTTAACACCTTACCAAGAGAAGAGCTTTCTGAATGGCTTTAAAGATGTCAGCTGTTCAAAGTCGATCTGCAATGCTTTTCTAGATTCCAGCCCAATAATTATCCTGTAGTATAACCTATAAAAGAATTCTCAAGGTCATCCTTCCGCTTGATTATTCAATGACTATAGGATAAAATAGCGGTTATGTCTTTAGAAAAAGGCCCGGCGCGACTTAGCGTTACGGGAATTGATGGCAGCGGTGAAGATACAGCTTGGCAATTAGCCAGGAAATTACTGCCGCCGGAGGCAAGAGTTCTTCAGATTGGTAACGTCAGCGACCCTTCATTAATTATCCAAGGAGAGAGAGAAATCGTCGTTGACGGCGATTTTGCAGAGAGAATCGGTAGGGTTTGCGAGAAAGCGGCTAATTCGGGAGATAGGAGGTTAATGTCGTTGGCAGTTTTTGCTGCCACGGTTGCCAGGTGGAGATTTCAAGAATCACGATTGACAAGACAAGAACAGCCAGACTTAGTGGTTTCAGTGAGAGATCCGTATGCCGACGGAATTGCTTATGCGCCGGTTTTGTTGCCTCCGTTGGCTCGGTTAACAATTGGCCAAAGACTAGCTTTATTAAGACATCTGCATGGTGCGCCAGTAAGAGACGAAGTTGTTTTTCTCGATATTGAGCCTACAATTGCTATGCGGAGAATTAGGCAGAGAGGAAAAGCTGCTCGGACTCACGAGACAATATTTGGTTTAACCAGGATCAGGGATGAGTTCGGACGAGCCTTGAGTTATCTTTCGGATAAATGCGGGGCAAGAACTGTTTCTTTTGACTCTGGAAATAACGATCCGCAGAAGGTGGCAATATTTTTGGCAGGGGAAATTCTTCAGCAAATATAAGCCTTCTAAAGAGGTTGATTATTCTTAATAAAATCGTTATCATTTAAAGAGTAGTGATTACTTTTTAAAATCAAGGAGACAAAAATGATTTGGGCAATCGTCATCCCCTTAGCGCTATTGGTTTTTTACGTCATTGGCGTTTTCAACCAATTACAGACTTTAAAAGTTAGGATCAGGGCCTCTATTCAAGAGATCGGCAATCAGCTGAAAAGGCAGATGAACCTAATTCCAAACTTAATTGATTCAGCCAAAGGTTATTTGAAACACGAAAAGACTATTTTTGACAAACTAACTGAGGCGAGAAAAACCGTGGCTGAGGCAGTAACTTCAGGCGATGTTTCTAAAATGGCCAAGTCTCAAGAAACGATTCAAAAAGTTTTGGGAAGTTTAAAGGTGATTGTGGAAAGCAATCCACAGTTACAGGCAGCCGGTGTGGTCACCAATCTTATGGATGAGTTGAGAGATACCGCGGATAAGGTGATGTATTCCCGCCGGACCTTAATTGACTTAAGTGCTGATTACAATCAAAAAATCGTCACTTTCCCCAGTAATTTAGTAGCCAAAATGCTAGGCTTCAAGCAAGAAGCAGGTTTAAAGACGGCGGAAATGGGAGAAGCTTTGGAAGTAAAGCCCGAAGAAACAGAAACTCCTAAAGTAGATCTTAGTTGATTAACTTTGATTAATGCTGAACGTTTACGAACAGGTTGCGGCTAATAAAAGAAGGTCCTGGTTAGTAATTTTAGGCTTTATTGCTTTTGTCATTGGCTTCTTCTATCTTTTGGGCCAATTCTTAAATAGTTCCCAAGAAATGGTTTGGTCAGCGGCGATTTTTTCTCTCCTTTCCTCAGGGATAAGCTATTTTTGGGGAGATAAGATTATTTTAGCCGTCTCCGGAGCCAGGCCGGCTAATAAAAAAGAGCATTTTGATTTTTACACGGCCGTAGAAAACATGGCCATTGTCAGCCGTATTCCTCTGCCTCAGCTTTACGTAATTGAAAGTCAAGCCA
>CAZMUE010000057.1:0-3936 GCA_964569725.1 uncultured Gammaproteobacteria bacterium | reverse complement strand
CTCTCCTCCAACAAACGCGCTCTCATGTTGATCGTTTTTCCCCAATCGGCTGGCCTAGCTCGAGACCCATCTTGACGAGGAGCTTCATCCCCACTCGCTCTATGACGAAATATTCTTCCTATCGCTCGAAAAAAACCCGTCTCCCCGCCTTCGCTCATATATGTTTAATTTAAAATTAATTGATAGTATTTATGTTATCATATCTCTTGTGGATAAGATCAAGGTGTTTTTAAGCGAACTTAAGACCATTTTTAAGCAAATTACCTGGCCGGAGAGAAAAGATTTAATTAGGTTGACAGGTGTGGTAATATTTATATCAGCCCTGATGGGAATAGTTTTAGGTGGGGTTGATTTAGGGCTAACGAAATTAGTAGGAATACTGACTCTCTTAAAAAAGTAAATTCCTTTTCTATATTATTCTAACCATGGCTAAAGATCTCAAAAAAGAATCACGTTTCTTTTTTAGTAAAGATGGCGACAAAAAAACCGCGCCAGAGAATGCTCACTGGTATGTTATCCATACCTACTCTGGTCATGAGTACCGCGTTATTAAAGGTCTGAAGCAGAGATTAAGAACCATGGATCTCCAAGATCGGGTTTTTGAAGCCTTAATTCCTTTGCAAGAAAAATATACCATTAGGCGCGGCCAAAAGATTAAGGGCACAGAAAAAGCTTTTCCGGGCTACATTATTATTAAGATGATCCTTGACGATCCGACTTGGTTGACCGTCAGAACCACCCAAGGTGTCACTGGCTTTGTCGGTTTTGGCACCCAACCTAAGCCCTTGTCTGATCTGGAAGTAGAGAATTTAGTTAAAACTATTACTGAGGAAAAACCTAAATTCAAAACTATTTTTTCAGCTGGCGAGGCTGTCAAAATCATTGAAGGTCCTTTTGCCGACATGTTAGGCACCATCGAAACAGTTGATGAAGAAAAGGGGAAGTTAAAAGTTTTGGTTTCTATTTTTGACCGAGAAACTCCGGTTGAACTTGATTTCCTACAAGTTAGCAAGATTTAAAAATGGCTAAAAAAATTAAGGCAATCTTAAAATTAAACATTCCTGCTGGAGAAGCTACTCCGGCGCCTCCGATTGGACCAGCCCTAGGCCAACACGGTATTCCCATCATGGAGTTTGTCAATCAATACAACGAGAAAACCAAAGATCAAAAAGGCAATGTGATTCCGGCAATTATCACTGTCTATGAAGACCGCAGTTTCGATTTCGTTACCAAGCTACCCCCGGTCGCCGACTTAATCAAGAAAAAATTGGGCTTAGAAAAAGGCTCTGGAGCTACCAAAAAAGAATCTGTGGGCCAGTTAAGTAAACAGGATGTTAGAGAAATTGCTGAAAAGAAATTGGCTGATTTAAACACTGATAATGTTGAGGCGGCCATGAAAATTGTTGAAGGCACAGCCCGTAGCATGGGAGTAGAAATTAAAGATTAAACTAAAATGACTAAAGATAAAAATAAAAAAGCCGAAGCCAAAGAAGAGAAAGTGAAGGTCAGCGGTCTTAAGGGCGGTCAAAAGGTTAAACTCGTTTCTACAGAACCATTGCCAGAACCAGTTGAAGAAACTGAGGCCAAAACTGAGGAAAAAACTGAGACCCCAAAAAAAAGAATTAGAATCAGGGGCAAGCGCTATCAGGAAGCCAAGGCAAAGATTGACAGAAACAAGCTTTACTCTTTAAAAGAAGCCATCGCTCTGGTAAAAGAAACCTCCCTCTCCCGTTTTGACGGTAGCGTTGAAATTCACATCATTGTCAATGAGGCTGGCGATGTTGCCGAGGTGGAACTCCCCTATTTCAAAACCAAGGCTAAAAAAATCGCTATTGCCGACGAAAAAACAGTTAAGCAAATTGAGACTGGGAAAATAGATTTTGATATTCTCTTGGCTAGTCCAAAAATGATGCCCAAAATTTTGCCTTTTGCCAGAATTCTTGGCCCTAAGGGCCTCATGCCCAATCCCAAGAACGGAACTTTGGTTGAGGATCCAGAAAAAGCCCTGGCTAAGTTCAGCAAAAGCACTATAAAAGTCAAAACCGAGAAAAAGGCTCCCGTGATTCATCTGGTCATTGGCAAAGTCTCTCAGCCAGAAAAAGAGCTTTCAGACAATATCAAGGCTTTAGTTAAAGCCATTGATCCTAAGAGGATCAGTAAAATCTCTCTTTGTGCCACCATGGGGCCAGGGATTAAGATTGAGTTTTAGCCCCTATCTCACTCGAGTATCGTTATACCCAATTTCAGGATGAGAAGGACAGCGTAACCAATAAAAACTGTAGCTTTCAGTCGCTCCGGCATACAATCTTTCAAGGGGGCGGCCGCAACCCTCAACCAAACAAGATCGCGGCGCTACCCAGGGGTCTTGAGAAACCATAACTACTCCTTCAATTTCTAACCACATTGCGGAAGATCTATCACGAGAGGACGAATCTCGCTGTTCTCCCTGCCGAAAACGTCTACGGATATCTTCTATCCGCTTTAGATCTAGCTTCTCCACTGTTCTTACCTCCAATTAAACTGTAAATATGGTTAACCAGCGATACGCCTCACTTTTATGGTTTTATCGCCAATAGCTAATTCTTTTTCCTGCCAATTTTGCTTTTCTAAGGCTAAATCCGGATTAGCAATCTTTATTTCTCCAAGATGGGGGCCAGTCACTTTTGTTTTCGTTGAAGAATGAGCATAAATAATTTTCTTAGGCGAGACATCGACGACAATTAAAATATGGTCTATCTTTCCGCTTTTATTGTCCAAGGAAAGAGCAATCAGGTCTCCCTTTCTTATCTCTCCGGTTTTCAGGATTGATTTAGAATTCCTTTCTGAGGTTAAATCAGCCGCTGAAAAACGCCTGATCGGATTAAGGCTTTTGCCACTTCCCCATTGAAGTTTTTTCCAGAACTTGGGCTTAAGAAAGGCTAAAACCTGAAAAACAAAACCCGAGCAGTCCAAACCAATCTTTTGAGAACGCATAAAGGCATGGACTTCTTCGGAACTCATCCTTTTTAGGCTGATCTTCTTTTGCTTGGCCTTTTTAAGAGTAATGCTTCTTATCTGACCTGGAATCCCCTTGCCACCGAAAGGCCCCTGAATTCTTTTGCCATTGACAAGAAAGCGATTACGCCAGTAAGGAATTCTTACTCTATGCGCAGCAATTTCAAGATTAAAGAAATAGTTCAAGAAGGATTGAAGTTTCCGCTCCATTAAGAAAAATTATACCAGCTTAAAGAGCCAAAAGCAGACTCAAAAGAATCATCAAGGCCCCGCTGATGGAAACAATTGGGGCAATCTCTTTAATGCCAGACTCTGGCAAAGTAATCGGGGTTGGCGTTGGCTGTTCTTGATACTCCTCAGTTGGCGTATTAGTCGGAGTTGCCGAAGGAACCTCAGTTGGCGTGTTGGTCGGTACTGGGGTTTCTGTTGGCGTCGGGGTATTAGTGGGCACATAGGTCCCGGTTGGGGTTGGCAACGGGGTATTAGTTGGTGTTGGTGTTCTCGTCGGTGTTGGCGTCTTGGTCGGAGTACTAGTAACCCTTGATGTCGGTGTTGGCGTTTTAGTTGGCGTCGGGGTACTTGTTAATCTTTTGGTTGGCGTCGGCGTCTTGGTAGGAATTGATGTTCCGGTCGGTGTTGGCGTTTTTGTCGGGGTCGGTGTCTTGGTCACTTCTTTAGGTGGAGTGCTTGTCGGCTGACAAGGAGTTGGAATAATTTCGAAACTAACTTCAATAGTCTCGCCATTCAAAACATTCGGGCCCATCTCTGGCGGCGAGATTCCCAAACCACAAATCCCCTCTGGTAGTTGAGAATAGGTTAAATTAGGAGTGATTTTAAACCAACGATCACTCCAGCCAGCTGCCTGACCGCAATCAAGATCAATTAAATCACAATGGCCGCGATTAACTGGACCGTTAATAGTACAAGTGTCCTCACATTTAT
>CAZMUE010000056.1:0-3942 GCA_964569725.1 uncultured Gammaproteobacteria bacterium | reverse complement strand
CTGCTTGGTGTTTTTTGGCGCAGCAATTAGAGAATAACCTGATTGTTCCTAAGTTGATGCAAAAAACAGTTGGGGTTAATCCTTTGCTAACCATTCTTGGTTTAGCGATTGGTTTTAAGCTAGCCGGGATTTTGGGGGCAATCTTGGCCGTGCCGACCTATTTAACCATTGAAGTTTTTCTGACAGAATTTTTCGCTCCGTACTTTGACGCTAAAAAAGAATCTTTGTAGGCGAGTAAGCCAGATTCTGTTTTAGCAGCGATCAGTCTAAGCTTTCCACCTGGCGCAAAAAGAGGCTTTTAAAGCGCCAACTTGAAATTGCTGCAGGGAGGGTTGCCCGTTTCACTTCCTTCGCTTTTAGGCGAATTATTCGTCACTGTGGCCCTATCTTGTTCTGGTTTAAAACCAGAAATCCTAATTTGCATTAGGACACCTTGCCTCTTGCAGTCTGGACTTTCCTCTCTGAGATAATCAGAGCCGCCGCTCTGCCTACAAAGATTAGTCATATTTTACCCCAAAAAGGGGATTTTTTGAAGTCAAGGGGGAAAGCTGATTAAATATACAAAAGCTTTCCTGACCGAAGTCAGGATAAAGCCTTTGTAAGACAAGAGTCTTTGTTACTTGGCCGCAACTATCTTAAACATACCGGTTCCACATTTTGGACAAGTAGCTTTTAGAGCCGGTCTTCCGTTTTTCAAACTAACTTTTTGATAGCTTTCGCCAACATCTTGTTTAGCGCGACACTTTACACAATAAAAAACCATTTTCTCCTCTCACCTCCTTTTGGGCAGAAACATTAATTTATTGTAAATCTCTAACCTAAAATTTTAAACCAATATATCACAAGCTCAAAGCTAATTACAAGTAGGGACAAGAGTAATCCCCTGATAAGATCTTTTTTAATTAGCCCGGCTTCATTTGTAAGGAAAACTTTTTCTTCCTTGACAATTTCTTTATGGGAAGATCTTTCTCGAACTTCAATTGGTTTAGAAGATGGGAGTTCTTCTTTAAGATGGGCTGGCTTTAATTGTTTTGTCTTCAGTTCTCTGCGCAGTTTGCTGATAATCTTTTCTTTTTTCGTTTTTCTCTTTTTAGCCATACTCTAAGGCTAAGTATACCACACTTTATCCAGGTTGACACCAGGAAGAACTTACGGGTAAAATTGAAAGGGTCAATGGTTAATACAGAGCTACTTTTGGTTTCGGGCATTTTTTTAATTTGGAATACGGTTTTAACCGCAGTTTTGTGGAGTTTTATGGCGAGACAGCGAAACTTCACTAAGGGTTTAAGAGTGAAAAGCCTAGACGAAGTTTTGGGTAAATTATTGCAAAGACAAAAAATCAACAATCAGTTGATTGAGGGTATTGGCAAAGAATTAGCTTATTTGAGAAAAAAGAATCGTTTTAATTTTCAAAAATTAGGACTAGTTAGGTTTAATCCTTTTTCTGATTTGGGCGGGGATCAAAGTTTTAGTTTGGCAGTTCTGGACGAAGACAGCTCAGGAGTGGTCTTAACCGGACTCCACAGTCGGGAATCAACCAGAGTTTACGCAAAACTGATTGAAAAGGGCAATGCCGAGAAGGCAAAGCTTTCCAGGGAAGAAGCGCAAGCAATTAAAAAAGCGATTGAATTTGGAGGCAAAAAGAAATGAAGAAAAAGTTAGTTGTTTTTATTGTCGCCGGCTTAGGTCTTTATTTATCGTCTACGGGAATAAGCTATGCTTTCTTTTCCTGGAAAAAATCAAAGCCGTCCGAGGATATTGTCTCCCCAGCTGTAGAGAAGGCAATTAGGGAGAATGGCGTTGTTGAGTTCACCGGACCCAAAGACGAAGCCTGTCCTCTTAACGGTGAATTTTTCACCAAACAGGAAAAGGATCTTTGGGAACAAAGGCGACCGTTAACAGTCATGATTGAAAATCATGAGGATTCTCGTCCTCAGTCGGGTTTATCTCGAGCAGATATTGTTTATGAAGCTGTTGCCGAGGGTGGGATTACTCGCTTCCTGGCTATTTATTATTGCGGCGCGGCTGGTCCCTGGACGCAAAGAAAATATGATCTTGGTCCGGTTCGCTCAGCCAGAACCTATTTCCTTGATTTGGCTTCAGAATACGCAGACTATCCTCTTTATGTTCACGTTGGCGGGGCAGGTAATTGTAATGATTCTACTGTGGATAGCAGGGCTAGGGCCTTGTGCCAATTGGATAAATACGGCTGGAAGAGCAAAGACCATTGGTCTGATATGGATCAGTTTGCCCTTTCCTATAAAGTTTGCCGCCGTGAGCCAGAAAGAACAGGAAAGGTGGTGGCTACTGAGCACACCATGTATTGCGATTCCCAGATTCTTTGGCAGGAGGCAGCTGACAGAGATTTGGCTGCCAAAAATGACGGTGATCAATGGGATGATAATTTCAAAGAATGGCAATTCAAGGATGAAGCCAAGGCCGAAGACCGTGGCAGTGTGGCCAGGATTGCTTTTGACTTTTGGAAAGGCTATCAGGCTTATGGAGTAGAGTGGACTTATGATCGGGCCAGTAATCTTTATAAGAGAAATAATGGCGGCGCTCCTCATCTTGATTTCTTGACTCAGAATCAATTGCAGGCAAAGGTGGTTATTGTTCAGTTAGCCCAAGAAACGGGGCCGGTGGATGAACACAAACATTTACTTTATAAACTGATTGGTCAGGGTAAGGCGATTATTTTTCAGGATGGTAAAGCCGTTGAGGGAACTTGGTCTAAGAAAGATCGGCAGGCGAGAACTATTTTTAAAGATAGTGCCGGCAAGGAAATTAAGCTTAATCGTGGTAAAATCTGGATAGAGATTCTGCCCCAAGGGAATAAGGTAGATTATGAACCTAGCGTCCAGTCTTAAATCGCTGTTAGTTTCCAAAACCAGGCTTAAGCTGCTTCAGGTTTTCGGGGTTCAGCCGGGGAAAATGTTCTATATCCGCGATCTGACTCGCAAAATTAACGAGGAGATTAACTCGGTTAGAAGGGAGCTCCTTAATTTAAAAGCCACCGGCATTCTTGAGAGCGAGAGAAGAGCTAACAAGCTTTTTTTCTGGATGAATAAAAAACATCCTTTTTACGGCGATATCCTTTCCTTGATTAATAAAACCAGCGGCTTGGGAGCAAAGATCATTAATGATCGTCAACGCCTGGGGACGATTAAGTTTGTTATTTTCTCGGGAAAGTTTGTCAGGCGAGCGAAAACTACAGCTGACGATGTTGACGTTCTGATTATCGGCAGTGTCATTTTGCCAGAGATCGGCGCCTTGATTCGAGAAGAAGAAACAAAGATTGGCAGAGAGATTAATTATACGGTGATGGAGGCAAATGAGTTTTCTTTCCGCAAAAAGAACAAAGATCCGTTTTTGACCAAGATTTTAGGTGAAAGTCGAGTAATGATTTTTGGTGACGAACAAGAGATGGTTGAATCATGAAAAGAAAAGTGATTCGTACTGGCAATAGCCTGGCGATAACGATTCCAGCAGAGTTTGTCAAAAAAGCTGAAATCAGGCCAGGGGATGAGTTAGAATATTACGTTGATTTAGAAAATTTTAAGATAGTTTGCAGTGTCATCAATAAGCCTCGACAGCTATTCCTGATTGCGACGACGAAAAAGAAAAAATGATCAGTAAAAAGACGAAGAGGAATTTCTGGATTATTCTCGCCGTTAGCTTGCTAGCGGCTTTTGTCTCTTTACCTAAAGAGATTCGCCTGGAAAAGAAAATCTTTGGCAAAGAGATTAATTGGCGCTGGAAAAGACCAGCGCTTAAATTCCAAATCGCTGATATTGAGATCAAGCCGAATCTTGATTTAAAAAAAGGCTTGGACTTGGCGGGCGGAGCTCATTTAATGTTTCGGGCGCAGATGGAAGAGATCAGCTTAGAGCAGCGAGACCAGGCCCTTGGGGCGCTGAGAGACAACATTGAAAGAAGAATTAA
>CAZMUE010000055.1:0-3951 GCA_964569725.1 uncultured Gammaproteobacteria bacterium | reverse complement strand
GTAAACAATTTTCTTTTTTAATCTATAAACCAAATCATGACAAAACTTAGTGTCCTCTCCTGGCCAGAATTTAGAATCAAAGCAACCCACCTTCAGAAAGTCATTTTTCCTAACCAAGAGGTTAAAAGTAGGATAATCGTCAACCAATCTTTTCTTTTCCTGGCGACAACGATAAACGCCTGCCCCGCCTGCACCAAACCAAGATTCCCAAACCAAACCAGAAACCTGCTGAAAAAAATTGTCCTCACTCGGAGTAACTCCTGGCCCGCAAACAGCAGCATTCTTAGGATTCCTGAAGTATTTAAGAGCATTCTTTAGCCAATGCTTATCCGGATAAGCATCATCGTCAATAAAAGCAATGATTTCTCCCCTGGCTTTATTCGCCCCTAAGTCGCGCTTGTCCGCAGGTCCGATTTTCGGCCAAGAGGGAATTACTTTGACAAAATCAGGCAGTTTTTCTGAAACTGGTTTTTTGTCAGGAATAATAATCAGTTCAAATTGTCGGTAGCTCTGCTCTTGAAGATGGGGCAAAAAGTCTTTTCTGATCAAATCATTAATTTGAGGAACCGGAACCACTATTGAAACAAACAGTTTTCTCTGCATCTTAGCCGACATTGATTCTAAAATCTAGCTCTGGATCATAGCGCCATTTTCTTTTGGCGCTGTCATCATAATATTTCAAGATTTTTAAGCGGTAAAAAACAGCTAAGGTGTCTAAAAGCATTTTCCAAACGGTGTTAAAACCAACACTGCTGTATTTCATCATTACCGCATTCATTTCTACTGGGCCATCATGAATCTTTCTAAAACCCAAATGATTGGCAACGGCCAGCATTTCAATATCAAAAGCAAACCTCTTAATTAAAAGCCTAGGCAGAACTTTTTCCAAAACCGGTCTTTTAAAAACTTTTATACCCCTTTGGCTATCAGTAATTCTCAAGCCAAAAAGAAGCTTGGTAATAAAATGGTAACCCCAGCTATAGATTTTTCTTTTCAGGGGATAACCGATGACCTTTGACGCCGAATGCCTGATTGAACCGACAATAACATCGGAATCATACCAAAGCATATGCTCTAAGAGCAAGGGGATTCCCCTTGGATCAATGTCCAGGCCGGCATCAATAAAAGCAACCAGCTCGCCTTTGGCTCTGGCCATGCCATAGCGCACCGCATAGCCTTTACCTCGATTTGTTTTATAGCCAAAAACCCTAACCTTAGAAGATTTTGCCTGTTTTGCCCTAGCAAAGCTGTTGTCTGCCATGCCATCAATCACACAGATAATTTCATAATCAAAACGAAGTTCCTTTAGAACTGCCTCTATTCTGGTCAAGTCAGAAATAATAGTTTTCTCTTTTTTAAAAACAGGAATGATTAAGGAAAGGGCCTGGTTAATCTTCTTCGCCATACCAGAATTTTACAACAGGAATAACCATTATTAATAATGCCAAGATTAAGACTAGGATAGAAATACGGATTACCCCTAGTAAACTTTGATGGGAGAAAACGATTAGGGCAATCTGGGCAATAGCAGCCAAACCAGAAAACCAGACTGCCAACCATTTCTCCAAAGCCAACCAAAAATGAATTAAAAGATTAAAAAGGGAATAAAGAGAAATGAAAACCGCAAAAACCGGCAGAATAACGGCCGCACTGCGATAATTCTCGCTATAAAGGAAGTTAACCACCACTCCGGGCAAAAGACTGTAGATTAAAATTCCCAGAGAGCAAAGACCAATCACAAAGGCAACAGCCTTCAGAAGATTACTTTTTAATCTTCTTACTTTTGTCTTAGTTCTGACCATCAAGGGAAAAGCAACCATTAGGATAGCTGAAGAAATGAAAAAAATAATCCTTCCCAAAACCGAAGCAGCTGAGTAAATCCCGCTCTCCTGAGAAGAAAAGAAGTGTCTAACAAGAATCAGGTCAGTGTTATACAGGGAAACTAAAGCCAAATTTGTTAATAGGCTTAAGGCTGAATAGCTCCAGAATCTATTTCCAAGCGAACGACAGCGATTCGAATCGGCTAAATGACACCATCTTCTTTTCACCAAAAAACGGCTCAAAAAAATAATCAACCAACCAGAAAGAGTTATTGCCAAAAGGGCGCTCTGAGCCTCCCTGGGAAGAAGTAGCAACAGAATAACTAAAAGAACAATTTTAAAAACCGGCTGGGCAACGCCAACTAAAGAAAAGTCAACAAACTTAAGCCTCGCCTGAAGAGTAGGCTGGTAAGCAGCCAAGAGGAAAAAAGCTGGTATCTGGAAAATGAAGATCAGGAAGATCTCAGATTCTGGCAAATGAAGCAAACGCTTAAGTAGCGGATACGCAATAGCAAAAATAGCCGCGAAAAAAACTGCTAATCTTAAGGCCATTTTTTCTAAATAAAGAGTGGTCTGCCAAACCTCCTCTTTCTTTTTCTTTGCCATCAGATTAACCGCAGAATAGGAAAAGGCTCCGGAAAAAACTCCTAGGAAATAAGTTAAAACAATTAAGCTCTCCAATAGTCCGTATTGACCTGGTTCCAGCAGCCTGCCAGAGACTAAATGGTAAAGGTAATTGAAAAGGCTTCCGCTCAACATCCCCAGAAGAATAATCGTTGTTCCCTTAAGAAGTTTATCTTTAAAAAAAGTTCTACTTTTTAAAAAAGAGTCAATCTTTTGCATCATGCTATCCAATAGCCCCTAAAGAAAAGAGTGGCGCAAAGCAAAAGCAGTAGTCCGCTTAAAACCCACCAAACAGTTTCTATCCTTTTTAGTTTTTTCGTTAATTTTTCAATGACTTTTGCCAAAATTAAGAAACAAGGAAAACAGAGAAGAACATAACGAGGCAAAGAAGAAAAAGTCCCTGTTAGAGTAGGCAACATATAAGAAAGGGTGGCAAAAATTAGATATGAAGAACTTATCTTTAGCTCTTTCTTTTTCACCCAACCATAACAAAGCAGAAAAAGAAAAAGAAGAGCCAAGAGAAATTCCAACCAAATGGTAAAGTAAATCGGATTGGTTCTGTCAACCGTAAAAATCATTTTGAGATAACGCCAGAAAACCTGATAAAGAGGGGTAATCCGGGTAACGCTTCGCTCTGCGCCAAAAGAAGGTTGAACTTTTATAAACATAAAAGGATCACCAGCAACCTGTTGGAGATGCCACATATAATGAATTAAACCCAGGGGCGGCAGAATAATCAGAGAAAAACAGTTCTTGACTGCCTTCCCTAAAAAATTCTTCGTCTTCTCAAAGCCATATTTCTCCCAACACTCAACAATTAGGGCTGGCCAGATGAAAATGCCAATTAGCCTCGTGTTAGCGGCGATGGCCGCGAAAATTCCAGCCAAAAACCATTTTTCCTTTTTAGCAAACCAAAATGACAAAACTGCTAACAGCAAGAAAAGAGATTCGGTGTAAACAGAAAGGAAGTAGAAAGCGGTTGGGAAAAGAATAAGGAGAAGAATCGTTTTTCTGACTACAGACTTTCCATTTTCCAAGCTGAACAATTTAAGAAGGAAGTAAATGGCCAGAATAAAACAGAAATGAGAAACAAAAAGTCCAGACAGGATAAAGCTGCCAAAAACAGGCTGGAAGAATTTAATGGTCCTAGGGTAAAAAGGGAAAAAGGCTTCCTGAAGATATTGATAACCTTCTTTAGCAATCTTAGCATAGTAAAAACCATCAAAGTTGGCTCTGGCGGCAATTAAGGATTCTTTGCCAAACTCACCTAAACCTGCCCCCAGGAAAGTATCGTTTTCTGCTCTCAAGGCAATAAAGTTCTTTCCTAAAACGCCAGCTAACAGTAAAACTAATTCCAGGAAAAGCAACATTTTCAAAACATAACGTCTCATCGCTGTTGCTAAAATTATACCTTAAAAAAAAGATTATGAGCGAAGGAAAATTATTTCTTGAATATTGAAACTACTTTATTCCAGAATCCCTAAAAGTTGTCCCGACGCTTCCAGAC
>CAZMUE010000054.1:0-4001 GCA_964569725.1 uncultured Gammaproteobacteria bacterium | reverse complement strand
AAGCCCATACTTACCGTCAAGGTCCTTTCACCTATACTTACACTACCTTTGGTAGAGGCGAAGACGCAGATTTTTCTTTCGGCGGTTTTTCCGATCCCTTTGAAATTTTTGAGCAATTTTTCGGTTCAGCTTCGCCTTTTTCTCAGGGACAAAGACAGTCAATCTATCGTCTGGAAGTAGAGCTTATGGAAGCTATTAAAGGGGCGGAAAAAACAGTTAATATTGATGGGCAGAAGAGAAAAATAAAAATTCCTCCCGGGATTTCGGATGGGGCTAGGATTAGATTTAGAGATTTCATCCTGCTGATTGATGTTAAGCCTGACAAAGTTTTTCAGCGCGACGGTAACAATCTTTTCATTGTCCAGAAGATTCCCTTTTCCATAGCCGCCTTGGGCGGGACAGTAAGAATTCCGACTGTTGATGGCGAGCTGCAATTAAGAATTAGGCCAGGAACGCAGGACGGTACTCTGATAAGACTGCGCGGCAAAGGAATTCCGACAAGATTTGCTAAAGGCGATCAGTACGTTAGAATCCAGATAGAAGTTCCGACTAAGCTAACCAGAGGACAGAAAAAGATTATTGAAGAACTAGCGAGATCCGCGGTTTGATTATTTCGTTTATAATATCCGTATGGGGATAAAAATAGAAATTGATTCGGCAAGGCTGGACATTTTTATCAAAAATCTGTGTTTGAGTAATCTAAGAAGCCCTCATGTTCACTGTTGTTCTCTTTGTCCTGTTGAGGGAGCCATCTTGGCAAGGAGACCCGAACTGGGACCCCTTTTTGAGCGGAAACGAGAAATGGTGATCGCTTTACCAACGAGCAAATGGGGTATGGCCCTGAGGACCTTGTCTTCTTCTCAAGATTAGGAAGAATTTTTTCTTTTCATTGACGAAGATTGCTTCTTTTGCTACACTATCTTCTGATTAGGTTATTGTTTTTTGCAGGGGCGGTAGAGCCCCTTTTTAATTAAATATGGCTTTAGATATAAAAAAGTTACCGAAAACTGAATTTGCCGCAGCTGTAGTGCAGATTGCAGGCGAGCGCGGCATTGATCCGACTATTGTCGTGGAATCGGTCAGAGAAGCAATTCTGGCTGCTTTCAAAAGGGATTGTCGAGAAAGAGGCGAGGAAGTTGATCTAGAAGAGAACGAATATGAAGTAGACCTTAATCCAGATAGCGGCGAGATAAGAGTTTATTTGCTGGACAAGGGTCAAAGGAAAGACGTTACTCCTCCTGATTTTGGCAGAATCGCTACCCAGACAGCAAAACAAGTTATTCTTCAGAAGATCAGAGAAGCTGAGAGAGATGTCATTATGGATCAATTCCAAACCAGGATTGGCGGTTTGGTTCTGGGAACCGTGATCAGGGTTGATCCTCAAAAAGTTGTTGTCAGCGTTGGTAAGGCGGAGGCGATTATGCCCAAAGAGGAACAGGTTAGGGGCGAATTCTATAAATTGGGCGACAAACTTTCATTTTTCTTAAAGGAGATTAAGACCATAGACGAAAAGAAAGAGATTATTGTTTCTAGAAAAGACCCTGGTTTGGTAGTTGAGCTTTTCCGACGCGAAGTTCCGGAGGTTTCTTCGGGGACGGTTGAGGTTAAAGGAATCGCTCGCAACTCAGGAGAGAGAACTAAAATTGCCGTTATTTCAACCCAACCAGGAGTTGACCCGATTGGTTCTTGTGTTGGCCAGCGCGGTGTTAGAGTCCAGGCAGTGATTAAGGAGTTGGGAGAAAAAGAAAGGATTGATGTTGTTCTTTATAACGATAATCTTGAGCAGTTCATTGCCAACGCTTTGTCGCCGGCAGAGAGAGTGAAAGTAGCCGAAAAGAAAGACAATGATGTCCTAGTGGTTGTTCCTGACGATAAGCTTGCCCTGGCTATTGGCGACAGAGGGGAGAACGTTCGATTGGCGAGCGAGCTTGTTGGTCTAGAGATCAAGGTTATTTCTGAAAGCGAGCACTTAGGGATAGAAGCGGAGAAAAAACCCAAAAAAGAAAAAAGTAAGAAAAAAGCAAAAAAGGAATGAGCAGGCTGTTTTTTCTTAAATTATTTAAGGGAGCGGAATTATGGCAAAAGAAAAGAACGCTCAAAACTATTTACGACCTCCAGTGGTTACCGTCATGGGTCACATCGACCATGGCAAGACCAGCTTACTTGATAGGATTAGACAGACGAATATCGCCTCTAGAGAGGCAGGTGGCATCACCCAAAATATCGGCGCTTATCAAATAGAATATCCCCTTAAAGATAAAAGTAAAAGGAAAATTACCTTCATCGATACTCCTGGTCACGCTGCTTTTTCCCAGATGAGAGCCAGAGGAGCTCAAGTTACCGATATTGTTGTCTTGGTAGTGGCTGCCGATGATGGAGTTCAAGTGCAAACCAAAGAATGTCTTGATCATATTAAAAATGCTCAGGTGCCTTTCCTGGTGGCAATTAATAAAATTGATTTAGCGACAGCTTCGATAGATAAGGTTAAGGGTGAACTTGTTGAGGCTGGGGTGGCCCCTGAGGATTATGGCGGTGATGTGGTGACGATTCCACTTTCGGCTAAAACTGGTCAGGGAGTTGATGACCTTTTGGAAATGATCCTTTTAATGACCGACCTTAAGGATTTGAAAGCGGATTTGAACGCCGATTTTGAAGGAGTGGTTATCGAGTCTTTAATGGACAAGCAGATTGGTCCGACAGCAACGGTTTTGGTTAATCAGGGAATTTTAAAACCAGGAATGGAAATTTTTGCCGAAACTACTCCAGCTAAGGTAAGAGGCATGATTAACGAGAAGAATCAAAAAGTAACTCAGGCTCTGCCTGGAGATCCGATAAGAATTATTGGTTTTAGCGCCGTTCCTTCAGTTGGCAATAAGGTAACCACCATTAAGATGAGCAGTGAAGCAGAAGAAAAGAAAGTTAATCCCTCAGCGCCGGAAAATGAGGAAGAAAAACAGACCCTGAATGCTATTTTTAAGGCCGATACCCAAGGAGTTTTGGAAGCGATTCTCAATTCGTTGCCCTCAGAGGTTAATGTCATTTCCAAGAGCGTTGGGGAGATAACCGACACAGATGTCTTTTTGGCAAAAGCAGGTAAGGCAGAAATTTTTGCCTTTAATGTAAAAGTTTCTTTAGGAGCCAAGAAATTAGCGGAGCAAGAGGGAGTGAAGATTAGGAATTATAAAATCATTTATGATTTGCTTGAAGAATTAGAAAAAATAATTCTGAAGATGATGGAGCCGACAATTGACGAAAAAACCTACGGTAAGGCAGAAGTGATTGCCGATTTAGAATTTAATAAAAAAAGAGTTGCCGGCTGTAGAGTCCTAGAAGGTAAGATTGTTAAAAAAGAAAAAACTCACTTGATGCGTAGCGGGAAGATTATTGCTAATACGAGGATTTCTTCCATGAAACACCTGAAGGATGATATTGAAGAGGCCCAAAAAGGCCAAGAATTCGGGGCCATTTTCTCTCCTCAGCTTGACTTCGAGATTGGCGACATGCTATTATCCTATAGCGATAGCGGTTCCCGTGGTGATAGCGCTTGATTTAATTAAACAAAGTAAGCTTTTAATCAAACAAAATGGCGAGTTATGCAGATATAAAACAATTTCTTCTTTCCTCAGACAATATCCTTATTGCTTTTTCCGGAGAAAGCGTTGACGAAATTGCCGCCGGTTTAGCCCTGGGCCTAGTTCTAAAAGAAGCAGGTAAAAATGTTTCTTTCTTGGCGTCCCAGCTGCCGAGCGTGCAATTGTCTCAATTGGTGGCCATTGACAAAGTTGCCGATCAAATCGACGCTGGCGACTTACAAATCTCTTTTGACTATCCCCTGGAGAATATTGAAAAAGTTTCCTATAACGATGACGAAGGAAAACTTAACTTGATCGTTAAAGCCAAGCCGGGTTCCGAAGTCATTGGTCAAGAGCAAATTTTGATCAAATACCAGAAAACTATCCCAAGGATTGGCGTAGTTATTGGCAACCATAGCTTTTTGAAAG
>CAZMUE010000053.1:0-4065 GCA_964569725.1 uncultured Gammaproteobacteria bacterium | reverse complement strand
GCCTCTGCCAAAACAGCGTAAAGGGCTGGACAAATATGGCCATTGGAAAGAAGGAAGCGGTCGCGATTTTCCCAAAGAGGATTTTTAGGATCAAATCTAAGAATCTTTTCCAGATAAAGAATCATTAGAATCTCTAAGACAGAAAAACTTCCAGCTAAATGACCCCCCTGGGCCTGATAAATCATGGCCAGAATCTCTTTTCTCAATTCCTTTCCCTTAACCAACAGGTCCATTATCTAAAATGATAACATAGAAAAGTGGCCCTAATAGATTACCTCTTTCCCATGCGCTGCTTTGGCTGTCAAAAACAAGGGGGCTATCTTTGTCATCAATGCCAAAACAGATTACTCCAGCCAAATTTATTGAGTTTGCCGAAAGAAACAATTTGCCTTTATCTTTATCAACCGGCTTTAATGAAATTTCTAACTGAATTAAAATACCGCTTTGCTAAAGAAACCAGTCTCTGCTTAAAACAAGTTATAAAACACGGCCTTTGTCGCTTTAGAAAAGTTGTCTGCTATTGGCAAGAAAACGGTTTTGTTATCGTCCCGATCCCTCTTTCTCAAAAAAGGCTTTTTTGGCGAGGCTTCAATCAATCAGAATTAATCGCCAACTCGTTAGCCAAAATCATCCGCCTGGAGGTTTACCCAGAACTTATCAAAAAGACCAAAGAAACCAAACAGCAAAGTCTGCTTTCGCTGAAACAAAGAAAAAAGAACGTAAAAAGTGCCTTTGCCACCGCTAGAAATGCGACTATTCCCAGGAATATTATTTTGATTGACGATGTTTACACTAGTGGAGAAACTGCCAAGGAATGCCGAAAGACTCTCTTAATGGCTGGGGCAAATTCTGTTTGGATTATGACCCTTCTTATTAAAAGGAGTTATTAAATTGGTACTTCCACTGCCTCTGTCTGCTTACGACGAATGAAGTTACTCCAATCACCAATCACCTCCAAGAAAACTTTCAAGGGCGCTTCGATAAGGAAATCCAAGATCAAAATCAAAGCGTTTAGCTTGGTCAACCCCTTAGAAAAAAGCAAACCTAAATCGAGCAGCGGTAAAGAAATCATATTAATTAGTGAGCCGATCAGGCCCTCTTTTTCTCCGACCACAACCAATTCGTTAGCTGACCAACGAACTCTAAAACCAAAGAGAACGACCAAAGAGAGAAAGAAGAAAAAGATGACGATGCTAACAACATTAAAACCTAATTTAACCAATCCATAACTAACTCCACATAAAAAGGCTAAAAAGAAGGCGGTGTAAACAATACGGAAAAGGGCTGTCAAGGCTCCTCGTCCTTCTTCTTTAAGGAAGTTAAGGACGATTCTCTCTGAGGTCTTTTGCTGATAAACAAAATCCATAATCCTCTCGATAATTCTCCTAGTATTATCTTCTCCTGGAGTCTTTATTAACAACCCTACTAAAAACATAAAAAGCGGCGGAGCCAAAAGATTAATCACTAAAGGCAAAGTTCGAATCCCTCCGAAAGCAATCCTTTCATAGGGCACCTCAATCAAAATGGCAAAAACCATCTTGGTGGCAAAAATATAGATAATACTTCTGACAATGCCCGTACTAACTCTTTGGCCAATTTCGCTGTAACGAAGTTGACAAATCTCTTTAACCCTAGAAATCAATTTACCCTGATCGCTGATAATTTCTTCCGGCTTTTCAGAGGCGGAAAAAATATCTCTTAAAATCCAGAATGGAGCTGTATGTTTCCTTAAAAAACGAAATAGCTTTAAGCTCAGGGGGTGATTTAACCATGACTCAATTTTTTCTCGAAAAGAAAACATTTTTTCTGCTAACTCGCTAACAGCCTTATCATCAGCCTCACCCCACTGAGGATAAAAATTGGTTAACAGCCGAAAACGGATAATGGCGTTGTCTGATTTAACTAGGGCTCGATGGATAGCCACATAAAGCAATCCTTTCTTTGCTTCTTCATCCAAGTCATCAGCCCAATCAAATCTTTCTTCAAACCAATTAAACATTGCCTCTACCCAGGCTTCGTTCTCGAAATTTTCTGTCAACTCTTGATCAATCTCTGCTGAAGCAACTCCCAAAAGCCATTCTTGCCATTGATTAAAAACCTTACCCCTGGAGCCAAATGTAATCTTGTCGCGTAAAAGAAGATATTTATGAATCGTCTGGGCGACCTTTTCAACTTTTCGCTGAGGAATGGTGTCGTTTTTAAAGTAACCTCCCCAGATCAACTCCTTCATTAAACTTTGAGCCATAGAAAGAGCAGAGCCGTTTCCGACTAACTTTCGGCGCATAATCCTCTCAATCGCGTTGCGACGGAAAAGATGCTCACCCCTAAAATCAACGGCATTGCGAATTTTCTCATAAATTAAGGCCAGACCAGAAAGCGCTTGGCTCGCCTTAACCGTGGCCTCAGGCTTGGAAGTCAATTTCCTCCGGCTTTCCTGCTGATAAAGAGAAATCAAGTGCCTGATTACTGCCGATAAGTTTGCTTCTTCTTGGTTATTTTTTACCACTGGCTGATCCATAATTTCATCCTCACCGATTCCTCTATTATACAACGCCCCTAGAGAAACTTCTTTAGGCAGCCCCATCTTGAAAGACCTAACCCTAAACTATATACTGATTCCTAGAATGGATAAAGAACGGGAAATCCCCATTTCCGCCCAAGAAACGACCAGGGAAAAACAAATCTTAATTAAAGAAGAGTTAGAGACACCAAGGGTTCCCCGAGAAGTCTCTCATTGGATTGAAAGGGTAGAAAAGAATATTTATCTTAATAAACCCATCACCGATGACCAAACCGGACAAGTTGTGGCCACTTCATCACAGGCCAAAAAACCAAAGATTATTTTGCCAGTAACCAAGAAAAAATTCCTTAGCGGCATGAAAACAAAAACGGGTGAAGCTTTGCGTTGGCTAGCGGAACTTTATTTCCGCCTGATTAAAAAAGATCCAGAACGCATTGTTTTTAAAGAAGATCAAAGTTTGGGAACAAAATGAACACTATTAACTCTTTTATTAATACTATTCAGTACCTTCTTATCATACTTTCTTTAATGATCTTCTCCTTAACAGGAATGGCTATTTTCGGCTATGGATTTCTCCTCTGGTGGCGTTGGCACAAGAGAGAAGAAGAATCGCTGAAGTTTGTTCTTCTCGAAATTGCCGTTCCTAAAGACAACGAGGTCAAGATTGATGCCATGGAACAAATGATCACTTCTTTTTACTCCCTCTATAAAGGCGGGAAATTAAAATTCCTCAAGCCGCAATCTCACCTCACTTTTGAATTAGTCGCCAAGCCCAATGATATCCGTTTTTATGTTTCCTGCCCAGAAAATTTTAAGGAGGTCGTGGAAAGGCAACTCCACGCTACTTATCCGGGCAGCGAGGTCAAGGAAGTCAACGAGTACAATATCTTTTCTGAAAACGGTAAAGTTGCTTATCAATGGCTAGTTCTAAAAAAAGAATTCATGTACCCAATTAAAACCTACAAAGAGTTGCCTACTGATCCTCTCTCGGCCATCACCTCTGCATTAGCCAAACTGCAAGAAGGCGAGGGCGCGGCTATTCAAATTTTGATCTCCCCAGCTGATTCTGAATGGCAATCAGCTGGAAGAAAATATGTCTCCAGCACCAAAAAACAAGAAGCAGATCCAGAGAAAGCTAAATTTAAGGTTGACGCGAAAACTCTAGAAGCAGTTGACACTAAAGCGAGCAAGCCAGGTTTTGAAACTACCCTCAGAATGGTTGTCTGCGCCACCAGCAAGGAAATCGCCAAAAGTCATCTTGACAATATAAAAGCAGCCATCACTCAGCTAAATTCTAGCTGGAATCACTTCACGGGCAAGAAAATCCGTTTTGAATACGGCTTTATGATGGATTTCCTCTATCGCTATCAACCAATCTTTTGGTGGGGTAATAAAACCATCCTTAATTCTGAAGAACTGGCAACTTTATTCCACCTTCCTAATCGAAGTATTGAAACGCCAAATATTCATTGGTTAACTGCCAAAAGTGCCGCTGCTCCGGCTGGCATTGCCACCGAAGGTCTTTTCCTGGGAAAAAGTGTCTT
>CAZMUE010000052.1:0-4094 GCA_964569725.1 uncultured Gammaproteobacteria bacterium | reverse complement strand
TCGGGGACGGGTGCTTCCAGGGCCGTGGAGGCCGCTTACCCAGAAGTTAAGGGTAGATTTGCTGCTTCGGCGATTAGAGTACCAGTTGCTTGCGGTTCTTATTCTGTTTTTTCTTTTAAGCTCTTGAAGAAAACCACTGAAGAAGAGGTGAACCATCTTTTGGAAGAGGCTGCTTCGGGAGACCTGGTGGGAATTTTAAAAGTCTCATATGAACAATTGGTTTCCGCTGACATCTTAAAAAATTCCGGGTCAGCAATTATTGATTTGCCCTTAACCCAGGTTCTGTCTGACGATATGCTTCATTTGGGGGCCTGGTACGATAATGAATATGGTTACTCTTGCCGCCTGTTAGAATTGGCCGCCATCATTAATAGCTAATCTAAATGCAGATCATTCCAACTGTTCTTACTAATTCTCAGGAGGATTTGGAAAATCGCCTCATCCGGCTCAAAGAATTTTCTCAGTGGATACAGATTGATGTTGTTGATGGTCGGTTTGCGGCTAATCGGACCTTTCCTCTGGAATGGCTTAATAATTATCAAGATTTTTCTTGGGATATCCATCTTATGGTCGATAAGCCAATTGCCTGGCTGGAGAAATGTTTTTTAGTGGCTGCTAGTAGGATAGTCGGACAAATCGAAACGATGACAGATCAACGAGAGTTTGTTAACAGGTTAATTAACAATGGCGTGGAATCGGGATTAGCCCTTGATTTAGGAACTCCAGTAGAAAAACTTGATTCAGAAGCCCTCTTAAGCGCGGATTTAGTTCTCTTACTTTCGGTTAAGGCTGGTTTTTCTGGCCAGCATTTCAATCCGATTGTTTTTAAAAAAATAGAAAAGTTAATTGATCTTAAGAAAGAATTAGGGGCTAATTTTAAGATCGCTGTCGACGGCGGGATTGATAGCCGGGAGATGATTGCTAAACTAGAAAAATCAGGGGTTGACCTTTGTTACATCGGCAAGCATTTCCTGGCTCTTCAAGGAGATAACCTTTGATTCTTCGGGGTCAGCTCAATAACTTCGGCTCCAAAAGAATTTTCTCTTTCCAGAGGATGAACTTTTAGGGTATTTTTTTCAAGATAGTTTTTGAGGAAATCATTGAAAATAATTTGTTCGTAAGAGCCGTTGTAGATGACGAAATCAGAGTCGTCCAGGATTTCCAGATAGTTTTCCTGTGCTGTTGCCAAAACCGGGAACTCGTAGAGCCTATTATTTCCTTTATCTTTAAAAGCATAATAGGCGTCAGGGACAGAGGAGAGAAAAATAGTTTTTCCCTCAGGAATAACTTCTGAAACTTTTATTAAGAATTGGAAATAGTCGCCCGGCTGGCTTTTGAGGGTGCGATCATTGATTCTCAGGCCGAGCAGAGATAGGATTAGGCAGAAAAAAAGCAAGAATCCCTTGAGTTTTGGATTTTTCGTTTCTTTAATCAGATCAACTAGGCCGAGGTAAAGAAAAGGGATTGGCAAAACAAAATACCAAAACATTCGGCCAGCAACGGAAAACAACCAGCTGGAGATAAGAAGGATAATCAGAAGAAGATCCCGATTTTTCTTGCCGAAGAACGTTTTGACAAGAAAAGCAAGACTGGTGAAAAGATAGCTCCAATGAAGTAACCGCATGGCCCTTGATTTATGATGAAGGGCGATCCAAAACCAAGCCTTTTCAATCTTTTTTCTGGCAGCGGCGAGAGCCATCTGTTTTCTGGCCAGATCGAAGTTTGGATAAAGACTTATTAGCCAGAGAAAAACAGCTAAGGAGAAACCAAACAGAAAAAAATAAAAGCTTTTTGATTTAAGGATTTTCAGTTTTTCTTTCGCTAGGAAGAAGATCAGGAAAGAAAAGAAAAAGAAAATCCCAATCGTGTGATTCAAAAAGGCGAGACCAGAAAAAAGACCGCTTAAAAAAATGAAGAATGGCTGATTTTTCTTAGAAAAATATTTTTGCAAGAAATAAGTAGCGGCAATGCCAAAGAAAAGGATAAAAATTTCTGGTCGACTGACCTTAACTGCTTTTAGGAAAGTAAAATCCAGGCCGAGGAGAAAAAGGAGGAGAAAACTTCGTCTTAGGAGAAAAATAAAAAGCAATAAAAGAAATCCCATTAAAACCGAAAGAAGTCTTTGATTGATAATGGAAAAACCAAAGATTTTGAACCAGATAGCTAGAGAATAGAAAAAGGCGGGTGGATACCATAGAGCATGGTTTTTGACTCCAGGAATAGTCTGCCCCCAAAGGTCAGTTCCTAAACGACTTTCTTTTAAAAGATTATGGGCAACATCAGCATAAATAGCTTCGTCTGGCCAAATCGGAGGTTCCTTGAAAAGAGAAAAACTAAGATTAATGATAAAAGGCAGAATTGCTAAGAAAAAAAAGAAGCTTGTTTTAACTCCTTTGGTAAATCGTAGCCTGTTTATCCTCATAGATTTTTTTCCAAAGATGATCTGGATTTTTCTCTAATTCTAAATCAAGAAAAGTACCATTGCCAATAAAAAGACAATCGGCGCCATAGGTTTTTAAGCTTTCTTCAAAACCCGGTCTCGCCTGAATAATTTCCAGATAGATGCTGTAGGGACTCTTATTTTCTGGAGTCGGCCAAGCTGGCATGCGGCCGTCAACAAAAGTTTTATGATGGGGTAATTGCCAGGCCAGAAAACCACCCCACTCATAAGTATTGAAGATATTTTGACAGGATTCTGGATGATCTTGTAAATACTTTGCTGCCGAGCAGGGTTGGCTGGCCCTTTGACTTTGGCAGACAAATTGACAATTTTTGTTTAATTGAGGGAAATGGAAAAATCGCCAGACAATAACTAAAAAACTGAGGCTGATAAGAATTATTCTGCTGAGGCGAGAACCGTTTTGCCTGAGAAGGTGATTTAAGAGAAAAAAAGAGCTTAGACCGAAAAAGGAGAGATTTCTCCTAGCTCGGAAAGCGAGAATGAGAAAGAGGAGCCAACTAAAGAAGAGAGAAAAACTGTTTTTTCTTTTAATTAATTTAAGAGGATTTTCCCGGCTTAACAAAACGATGGCAACAGCGCCAATACTGCTAAAGATTAGAATTAAACTAAGAGGGTTAGGGGCAACCCATTCGGCGATTAATTTGTTAAGGGGATACCAAGAGTGACGATAAACTTCAAGGAAAATCCGCCAACCAAAAGGGTTGAGGAAAATAATGCTTAAGGAGCTAGTGGTAAGACTAATGAAGAGGGTTCTTGATGATGAGTAATCTTTGCGCCATAACTTCTCCAACAAAACCAATCCTAAGAGAATTAATCCTAAGATAAAACCGCCGTGAAGATTAGCCCAGAGAACAAAGAAAACGTTAAGGAGAAGAACGGTTTTTAAAGAAAGGGGTTTTTTTACAACTAGCCAATAAAGGAAGCAGAGCCCGAGGAAGCTAAAGAGCTGACTGCGGATGCCCAGGTTAGTGATGGGCAAGCTGATAACGACAATGAAGATAAGGCCGATCATGGAAAGAAGATCTAGTTTGGGTCGTGTTTCAAGAATAAAAAAGAAGCTTGCTGCCATGATAAGACTGCCCAAGACAGCCAAGCCCCCAAAAGAGAAATATTTAAAAATAGTAAAGGTTAAGAGCTGGTAAAGACTGTAAGAATGAGCCCATTGATAACCAGTTAAAAAGAAACCTATTTGGTTATTTTTCCAAACTGAATGATTTTCAAAGATTTGTTTTCCATAGCGGAGATGCCATCCTAGATCAGTATCAAGGGGGGCCTTTAGATGAAGAAAGAAAATAGCCAAAAGGATAATAATTTTCAACCAGTTTTTTTTCATAAAGAAATTTCGACTTGGTATTGGTCGTTAATATAAATAGGAATCATTTTTGTCTCTTTAATTTGGTTGTTCTCAAGAGTAATTTTAGCAACTATTCCTTTTCTGGTCTCTTGACTCCAGAACTGATCAAAAAGAAAATTACCCAGAGAGAAGAAAATCGGTTTTCCTTGGTAATATTCTAAGGGTTGGGTGACGTGGGGGTGGTGGCCGATAACAAGATCGGCTCCGGCCTCAATGGCTTTTTGGGCTAGGAAACGTTGTCTTTGGTTGGGTTGCGGTTGATATTCTTGGCCCCAGTGG
>CAZMUE010000051.1:0-4524 GCA_964569725.1 uncultured Gammaproteobacteria bacterium | reverse complement strand
CACTTTTGCTCGCCGGCCAGGCCTTAGCCGGGGTTTTAAATTCTTGACCAGAAATTAGTTGGGCTAAAGAATAAGAGGCTAGGGCTTCGGTTATTCTAGCGATAACTCTATTTTCATTAACCACCCAGGCATTTTTTTTGATGCCACTATCCGTGCCAAGGCCAAGCCAAAGTTTATTTTTATCAACCCCAAAAACCTTGACCGGCTCAAAAATGGTTTCCCTGCCATAATTAGCTCCCAAACTCCTTCTTAAGAGCAGATTTTCTTCTTTTAGAGCCACTAGTTCTAGCTGACAACTTTCTAAATAGCCCCTAAGCTCTCTTTTTTCATCAGTAGGACAAACAAATGCTTGATCTTTACCAGTGAATATTTCCCATCCTTTTCTAAATAAGGATAATCTTTGAACAAATTTTTGTCTTGGCAAGATACTTATTTTCTGGAAAGAGTTTCTTAAGTTTTTAAAACCTGAAGAACGGTCAAGAAAGAACAAAACACTAGAAAAGAAAAGCAGAATTAAAAGGGTTTTATTTTTTAAGAAGAAATCCTTTTTCATAAAGACTATTTTTCTGGCTAGTAAAAATTATTTCAGGCCTCCGGTTAATTTTACCCTATTAAGCAATTTCTCGTTCTCTAATAGCGTTCCGCAACCTTTAACCACCAATAAATCCGGATTGTCTGCCCGCCAAACGGAGATTTTTAGTTCCTCGCTAATCAGTTTATCCAAACCATTAAGTCGGGCTATCCCTCCGGCCAGAAGAATCCCCCTCTTTAAAATGTCAACCGTTAATTCCGGAGGCGTTTCTTCTAAAATCTCGTTGACGGCAATGGTAATTTTCTGGACTACTGGCAGAATGGCCTCCCTGATCTCTGCTTCGTTAATCCTCAAGCTTTTGGGTAAACCCGTTTCCATATCTCTTCCCCGAACAACCATCTGCTTACCCTTACCCTGAAAAGAAGGACTGACATTGCCAACTTGCTGTTTAATTTTTTCGGCAGTAGGCAAACCAACCAAAACTCCGTACTTAAGCCTAATGTAAGTAATGATGGCTTCGTCCATTTCCTCGCCAGCATTTTCCAAAACCCTGGATAAGACTATCCCTCCTAGAGAAATAACGCTTATCTCCGTGGTGCCGCCACCGCAAACGCAAATCAAAAAACCAGCCGGATCCTCGATTGGTAACTCTGCGCCAATAGCCGCCGCCATGACTGATTCAATTAGAAAAACTTTCCTGGCTCCGCTTGACAGGGCGACTTCTTGGACGGCTCTTCTTTCTACTTCAGTTGACTTTGAAGAAACCGCCATCACCGCCATAGGCTTAAAAAATTGAGGGAATTTTATTCCTGGCGTTTCCGCAATAAGTTTAAAATAATGCCCTAGAAAAACCGAAGCGGCATCGAAATCAGAAATTACCCCATTGGTTAAAGGAGCTACCAATTCAATCAATTGTGGCTCCTTGCCAATCATTTCTTTGGCTTTTTTCCCATAAGCAAGAATTTTACCCGCTTCCAATGATTCAGAAAAAGAAAGCTTATTCTGAAATTTCAATTTCTTAGCTTGTCTGGCAATTAAAGTCGGCTCATCAAAAACAATTCCTTTGCCTTGGGCAAAAACACGGGTATTCTTTGTCCCCAAATCAATACCTAAATTAAAACCCAAGAACCTTGAGAAAATATCCAGCATGGTAGTTTTTAGTATAACAGAAAACCCAAGCCTCCCTTTAAGATCAAGGCCTCGAGGCGACAAAAATCAGGCGAACCAGCGGCGTTTCTCCTTGTTCGCTCGGTTTAAAGGCTCTTAAGGCTATTTCTTCGCCGGTAAAAAAACCCAATCCGGGACAAGCCCGATTATCCCTCAGGGTAGCATCAACCACCAGATGCATGCCTGACTTACGAATTTGCTTCCCTATCGTTCTGCCTGATATCTCTCCGTCGGGCACCAATGCCATAACATGATCGACTCCAGAACCACCAGCGAAGTGCTGTTCCAATAAGATACCCGTTACTCTTTCTTCTGGATTCATCCGCCCCAGCTGACCTTGTTCGTTTAAAAAAACCTTAGGACTAGCGACGATGGCATCTATGAATTGACCGTCTCTAGATTTCTCAATCTGCAAAGCGCAGTCGAGAATCCTGGCCCGGCCTCCGCTGATTCGCTCAACAATTTCCGGAGTTTGTCCTCTAAAAGGACCCGGTTGTCCACTAATGATTCGTCGCCATTTGTTTCCTAATCTAGAAGCATTATGGGTAATTATGGCTGGAAGCTCATCTGTTATTTCCGTTATTGAGGGCGCGTCTCTCACAAGTGAGTCGGGAACGCTGGCAATGGCACTTACCCAAATACACACCCCTGCTCTAGCCAAATATTCCTTAAGGGGCCCCTCTTTTAGATCATCAAAAGCTCGAACTATTCTTGCCGCCTGATAAACTCTTTCTGGAATCATTCGTGTCTTATTATAATATAATGATATTTATTGGTTGGTAATCCCTACGCCCCAAGCAAGAACTGTGGTATCATGACTCTGTGAACTTCAAAAGACTAAGCGATAGATTAATCTCCTGGGGTTTTGCTCTTTTGTTTTTCCTCACTCCCTTGCTGTTTCTTCCTTTTACTTCTGAGCTATTTGAATTCAACAAGATGATTTTGGTCTATTTGCTCACTATTGTCGTCTGCGCCGGCTGGACCCTGAGAATGACTTTGGAAAAAAGATTCATCTTTAAACGCTCTTTTATGGATTGGCCCTTGCTGATCTTTTTTCTCTCTCAACTGATCTCAACGATTTTCTCCATTGATCGCCACACTTCTTTTTTTGGCTATTACTCTCGTTTCCACGGTGGCTTGCTCTCAACTATTTGTTATCTACTGCTCTACTGGGCTTTTATTACTAATGTCAATAATCCTTTTTTCTACCTTAAAGCTTCATTTATCAGCGCTAATCTGGTTGCTTTTTACGGAATCCTAGAGCGACTCGGTATTGATAAAAAACTTTGGGTTCAGGATGTCCAGAGCCGGGTCTTTTCTACTCTGGGCCAACCTAACTGGCTAGCTGCCTATCTAAATGTTCTTATCTTTCTGGTCCTCGGATTTCGCCAGAAGATAAAACCCAGTCTTTATCATCTAATGTTAGTTAATTTCTTCCTTTGTCTGCTTTTTACCAAATCACGCTCTGGTTTCATTGGTTTTGTCTTTCCTTTTGCCATCTTTCTTGGTCTTGAATTCATCTTAACCTTGAAAAATAAGGCCAAGCCCATGAAAAAACTTTTCGCCTTAACCATGATTCCAGTAGTCATTTGTCTTTTTATAGGCACTCCGTTCACGCCCAATCTTTTTGAAATCCCTAAAAAAATTAGCCTTCGCCTTAAACCAACCGTTGCCCCTACAGCGCCAACAACCAATCTTTTAATCACCCCTTCTGAAGACATCAGAAAAATTGTCTGGCAAGGAGCCCTGGCTTTATGGAAACAATATCCTCTTTTCGGTACTGGCACAGAAACCTTTGCCTACAGTTATTATTGGGTCAGGCCGACAGCGCATAACTTAACCTCAGAGTGGGATTTTCTCTATAACAAGGCTCACAACGAATATCTCAATTTTGCTGCCAATACTGGTACTTTTGGCCTCTTGACTTATCTGTTGATCCAAATCGTTTTCTTGGTCTGGCTGGCAAAACACATCCTTACCAAAAAAAAGCTTAATATTTTATCGCGGCAACAGTTAGCCTCCATTCTGGCTGCTTATTTAAGCATTATGATTACTAATTTCGCTGGTTTTTCTGTGGTGATTGTAGCCCTTTATTTCTTCCTCTTGCCTGGTTTAGCCATTCTCTTTACCGAAGAAAAAACAGAGGCAAAGGAAATTAAGATTAAGCGCCAGGAAACTTCTCTTGCCCAAGTAATGATTCTCCTTGTTTCTGCTTTCCTCTTTCATAAAATAACTTGCTATTGGCTGGCTGATATTAATTATGCCAAGGCTAAGCTCCTTAGCCAAACAGAACAGATGAATCTCGCCCAAGAAAAGATTCTCAAGGCTATCAAACTAAACCCCCAGGAGCCAACTCTTCATTCGTTTGCCGCGACTATTCTGAGTCAACAAGCAGTCATCGCTTACGAAAGTCAACTTAAGGATCTAGTCAAGGAATTTAAAACTCAAGCAGAAATATATTCTCAAAAGGCTTTGCAGATCTCTCCTTATCATCTTAATTTTTGGAAAGATCAGGCCAAAGTTTATTACCAGCTGGCCAAGACTGAACCGGCCTTTTTGGAAAAATCCCTGCAAACTCTTCTTAAGGCTCAAGAATTGGCTCCCACTGATGCTAAGATTGCTTACAATATTGGCCTCGTTTACCATGTTCTAAATCAGGGCGATGAAGCTGTTAAGTTCTTGCAAAAAGCTATTGAGCTAAAAGACAATTACGAACAAGCTCGCCTGGCTTTAGCCACTGTTTATGAGGGTCAGGGTAAAGAAAAAGAGGCTAGGGAACAATATCAGTATATTTTAGAAAGAATTAATCCCAACAGTGAAACGGC